>NZ_JAQMUE010000022.1 GCF_028330985.1 Roseofilum reptotaenium CS-1145
CACCCCCAGTCAAGGAACCTACAACAATGGCAGTGGAATCTGGGATGTAGGAACCCTCAACAATAGTGCCAACGCCACCCTAGAAATTATTGCCACAGTCAATGCCGGAGCTACATCCCTGAGTAACACCGCCCAAGTGAGGGTCTCAGACCAAACCGACCCTGACTCAACTCCAGGTAACAACAACGCCAGTGAAGATGACCAAGCCACAGTCACCACCCCAGTCGGTAGTACAAATAACCCACCAGATACGCAAGATAAGCTGTCTGAAACCATTCCTAATGATGAACCTGCTCCAGTTCCTACTCTGACAGCAACTGATCCGGATGGAGATGAGATTGTCTCTTTTACAATCACGACTCTACCTCCATCAGAGCAAGGAACTCTCTTGCTTGATGGAAATCCCGTTTCTCAAAATCAAGTTCTGACTCCTGAACAAGCCAGTCGGTTGGTGTTTAACCCCAACCCGACGTTCACCGGGAATGCCACATTTAACTACACTGCTACAGATAGTCAGGGTAATACGGACACAACGCCGGCAATGGTGACGTTACCGGTAGAAGTTCCAGTAACCAATTCTCCACCAGAGGCACAAAATAAAACTGGAGAAACCCGTCCCAATGATGAACCGAGTCCAGTGCCGACTTTAACCGCAACTGACCCGGATGATGACGTGTCCTTCTACACGGTCACGACGCTACCACCCTCGTCTCAAGGGACACTCTTGTATAATGGCGTGCCGGTACAAGCGGGACAGAAGTTGACTCCAGAACAGGCGAGTCAGTTGGTGTTTGACCCCAATCCTAGCTTTACGGGGAATGCTACATTTGAATATACAGCTACCGATGAAGCAGGTAATACCGATCAAACTCCAGCGATAGTAACTCTACCTTTAGTCGCACCAACAACAACTAACCCACCAGAGGCACAAAATAAAACGGCAGACCCCCGTCCCAATGACGAACCCAGTCCGGTTCCTACCTTAACGGGTACTGACCCGGATAATGATATTTCCTTCTTCACGGTAACCACCATTCCTCCGGCCAGTCAGGGAACGCTTTTCTACAACGGAGAACCGGTACAACCGGGACAAACGTTTACTCCAGAACAAGCAGGGCAATTGGTATTTGACCCCAACCCCAACTTTACTGGGGATGTTACGTTTAATTACACAGTGACTGATGAGACAGGTAATACTGACCCCACGCCAGCGACAGTTACCCTGCCTCTGACGGCTCCAACAACGACTAACCCGCCAGAAGCACAAGATAAAAATGGGCCAGTTCGTCCGAATAATGAGCCGAGTCCGGTTCCTACTTTGACGGCAACTGACCCGGATAATGATGTTTCCTTCTTTACGGTAACCAGTGTGCCAACTCCAGAGCAGGGGACTCTGTTTTATAATGGGGAACCAGTTCAACCTGGCGATACCTTTACTCCAGAGCAAGCAGGACACCTGGTATTTGATCCCAACCCCAACTTCACTGGGGATGCGACTTTCAACTATACGGTGACTGATGAGACGGGTAATACTGACCCCACGCCAGCAACGGTTACACTACCCATTGAAGCAGCGACAACGACTAACCCACCAGAAGCAATAGATAGGAGTGGCCCAGTACGTCCGAATAATGAGCCGAGTCCGGTTCCAACCTTGATCGGAACTGACCCGGATGGTGATGTCTCGTTCTTTACGGTAACCAGTGTGCCGAGTCCAGAAGAAGGGACTTTGTTTTACAATGGCGAGCCAGTACAACCCGGGCAAACGTTTACTCCAGAGCAAGCTGGACAGTTGATTTTTGACCCGACTCCTGGGTTTATTGGAGATGCAACGTTTGAGTATACGGTGACGGATACTCAGGGCAATACAGACCTGACTCCAGCGACAGTTACTTTACCAATTCAAGCAGCAACCGATGGACTTCCACCGATCGCCACGTCTAATCCGAATAATCCTGTTCCTAATAATACTCCGAGTCCAGTCACCAGCCTCCTCGGCAATGACCCAGATGGAGAGTTGTCCTTCCTCAGAGTCAACACTACTATTCCACCAGAGCAAGGAACTCTATTGTACAGAGGAGAACCGGTTCAGCCGGGTGATACTTTTACCCCAGAACAAGCGGCGCAACTGGTATTTGACCCCAATCCTAACTACACTGGAGATGCTGAATTTACATTCACTGCGATTGATGATGAGGGTAATGAGAGTTCACCCGCGACCGTCACCATCCCCATTATCGGGGCAACCCCTACAGCTCCTCCTGTAGCTAATCCAGCGACTAGCGAACCCATCACTCAAGGCAGTAGCGAACCCGCATCTGTACCAACTCTGACGGGTTCAGATCCGGATGGGATTGTTTCGTTCTTTACGATTCAAGATCCACCAACTCCAGAACAGGGAACGTTATTCCTCAATGGAGAACCTGTAGTAGCGGGACAACTGCTGACTCCAGGGCAGGCGAGTCAATTAACATTTGTTCCGAATCCTAATTTTACAGGGAATGCAACATTTACGTTTATTGCAACCGATGAAACGGGGAATGTGAGTGGGGTTCCTGGAGTCGTCACCTTACCAGTGGTGGGACAAACACCGGTCGTGACTCCCCAACCCAATACAGGTGCACCTGTGGTTCCTGCTATCTCACCGTCAGATCAGACCCCAACCGTCTCTCAAGTGAATGAAACTCCTTCAACACTATCGTTTTTGGGATTTGACTGGAGTGCAATTTTAGGGATTGGTTCCCATCTGGATTGTCTCGATCCCAATCCGGAGTTTTATGCCCCTTCAGAAGCGCGGGTTAACTTCAATATAGTAGAACGGGACTTTTTTGGAAGCGAGCAGGCGGAACTGTTGCAAGGGGATCATGACAATAACCAGATCTTTGGCAATGGTGGCTATGACTTGATCCTGGCTTATCAAAGTAATGATACCGTCTTTGGAGGAAGTGGTAATGATACTGCTTATGGTGGCAGATACCATGATATTCTTCTGGGTCAGGAAGGTGCCGATATTCTTCTTGGCGACCAAGATAATGATACACTCTTTGGCGGCGCGGGTGATGATATTCAGTTTGGCGGCCAACAGAATGATTGGCTGTTGGGGGGATTTGGAAATGATACGGCCATAGGCGATCGCGATAATGATTGGGTCTTTGGTGAAGAGGGATTTGATTCCCTGATGGGTCATTTCAACCAGGATGTTGTATTTGGTGGTATTAATAGTGACACAATTCACGGCGGTCGGGGTTGGGATATCCTATTTGGCGGCCAACACCCAGATACAGTCTTTGGAGACTTAGGCAATGATACAGTGCATGGGAATTTAGGTAATGATTCCCTGATGGGAGGAATGCACCGAGATTGGATCTATGGTCACCGCCAGCGGGATGTTATTCATGCAGGCCAAGGAGATGATGTGGTGTTCGGTGGCCAGGAAGAAGATACGGTATTTGGAGATCGCCACGATGATACCCTCTCAGGTGATGATGGCAACGATTCCCTCATGGGCAACCTCTGTTATGACATTATGTTTGGCGATCGCGGCAACGATACCATGCATGGGGGACAACAGACCGATCTAATGTTTGGAGGACAACATCAGGACTCCATGTTTGGAGATCGCGGTCAGGATGTGGTATCAGGCGATCGCGGTTCCGATACGCTATATGGTAATCTGGGTGGCGATTTTATATTTGGTGGTACGGAAAACGATACCATCTATGCTGGACAACAGGATGATTGGATCTGGGGTGGACAACATCAGGATTCTATGTATGGAGATCGGGGTCGGGATGTGGTATCAGGCGATCGCGGTAATGATACCCTGTACGGTAACCTGGGTCGGGACTTCATGTTTGGTGGTACAGGACAGGATACCATTTTCGCCGGCCAACAAGATGATTGGGCCTATGGGGGTCAAGATAGCGATTTCGTCAGTGGCGATCGCGGTAATGATATTGTATCGGGAGATCGCGGTAGTGATTATCTCCTCGGCAACCAAGATAACGATACTCTGTACGGGGAGACAGAAGCGGACTGGATACATGGGGGACAACAGAATGATGTCCTTTATGGAGGACAACAGAACGATACCTTAAATGGCGATCGTAACAATGATGTTTTATTCGGTGACCGAGATAACGACTCCCTCCTCGGAAATCAGAATCGAGACATTCTCTCTGGTGGAGCGGGTAATGATATCCTCTTTGGAGGACAAGAAGAAGACACCCTTGATGGAAATCAAGGAGACGATACCCTTAGTGGAGATCTCGGTCAAGATTTCCTCTATGGTGGAGATGGAATTGATGTTTTTGTCCTCCGAACTGGATCGGCAGCCAATAATATTTCGTCAGCCGATATTGTGGCAGATTTCCAAGTAGGGGTAGACTTTATTGGTCTCACAGGAGGATTAACTTTCGTGGATGTAACTTTAGAGGTTTTGAACAATACCACAATTGTCACAATCACCCAAACCAATCAAGTGTTGGGAATTATTAATGGTGTGACACCAGAGGAACTTATTCCAGCAATTATTCCCGTCGATATTGGTTTGGTTTGAATGGGGAGTCGCTAATAGGGAATGGATCGTTTACCCTTTACAGCGCTTTGCGGTGTAAAGAGGCGATCGCCATTCCCCACCCCATAGCCAGTATCTGTTGCAGAACATACCCAGGTGTAAGCGGATTAACGTGGAGATTCAAGGAGCCGATAGCGTAGGAAAATTGCTGCACAAACCACCAAAACAGATAAAAAGCGGCTGGGAGTTGAATTGGGATAAAGATAATCAGCAGAGGGAGAAGTGTTTCGATTTTAGCTTTGGGAAACTTGATGACGTACGCGCCTAGGATCGCGGCGATCGCGCCATTGGCACCAACGATCGGTAAAGCAACTTCCGGATCGAGGAAAATACGGATTATACCTGCTACGATACCGCCAATCAGATAAAACCCCAGAAAAGGGAAGCGCCCCAGTTGGCTTTCCAGCCGTTTTCCAAACACGTATAAAAAGATTAAATTTCCCAGAATTTGGGCATAGCTGTAATGCAGAAATAGAGCCGGTAAAATGGCAAAACATCGCCAGAGAAATGCAACCCATACCGCCGGATTATCGCTGCTGATTGCCTGTTGCCACAATCGAGTAATTTCCCCTGGAATCATGCCCCAATAGCCCACCCAATCAGATAATTCTCCGGTAAAATCTAAATGAATTTCGGCAAAAAATACCATTATAGTCAAGCTGATTAACCCATAACAGATGACTGGAGTTTGGGAAATGGGTTGAGTATCGCGGATGGGAATCATGACAGTAGGCAATGGAGAATGGGGAATAGGGAATTAGGCAATAGGTAGTTGCATATATAGCAATTCACGCTATGGTCAGGGATAAGGTTAAAGTTCCTCTTCCACTTCTGGAGCTGGAATCCAGAGGGCGATCGCTTCCCCGAAGAATAACCCTAAAATCGCAAAGCCTGCACCCATGACTAAAATTGTCAACTCGGCACTATCCCATAAGGCTATCTGGGGGAAAAATAGGGTAATTATCAATATCATCATCGCTGATAAGCTGCCAATTCCCAAAGATAACTGTACGGACAGTTTCGAGAATGCATAAACTTGAAAATGGGTTAATAAGTAGGCAATAAACGGAATCCAAATTGCCGAAACATATGCCGCATAAAACGACGCAATCAATGTGACAATTTCGCCCCCTTTTAGAGCAATGGTTAACGCCAAACTGGCATTGAAGAGGGCAATTAGCCACCGACTCAGGGGAGAAACGGGAAACCAACCTAAATCTAAAATAGTTTTGGTTTGAATCCGCAGAATACTACTCCCGATTCCTAACGCTGGAACAACCAAAGAGAGAAGGAATAAAAAGCCTAAAAGATGATCTTTGCCACCGCCTATGGTCACTAAAATATAGGGAATCACTTCTTTACCAGTGACTTCCATCGGTAAAAGGTCACTTCTTTGGGCGGCTAAAACTAAGGCTGTGGGTAAAAAAGCCAAAACCATAAATCCCAACGCGGCTAATAAACTCCCTCCATATAACGTGGGAATTGTTTTGGCTTGCACAATATACTGTTGATATTTCATATCAATCATGACCAAGCTGACTGTGGAGAGAGAAACGCCTACCACTTGTCCCCAACCGACTTGAGTTAAGGAGGGAAGAAATTGACTGGGAATTGCTGCATATTCGGGTAATCCGTGCAAGGTCAACAAAGCATAAATTAACGAGCCAATATTGAAAACTAATAGGGCTTTAAAAACGACTCCGGCTTTCTCGATGGGAAGTAAGGAAATTAAGAGAAAAATAAACGCTAAACCTACCATACTGGGCAAGATGGGCAGGGATAAAACTTTGAGGATAAATGCACCGGCAATAATTTGGACGGCATCGATGCCAATTAAGGATAACCAAGACATCAGAGCAATCAAGGTTTTGACGAAAGAACCGTAGCGATCGCCTAAAACAGTCCAAATCTGATCGACTTGTTGCCAATAGAACTGAGCCAAACCTAACAGTGCGAAGGTTCCCAGGGCAATACACAAGGGATATAAACTCCCTGCTGCTCCCAAAGTGAGGGCTTTTTCCGCCGTTCCCAGGACAAAACCCAAACCATAATGAGCGGAAATCAGTAGAGCAGCCAGAGAAAAAAGACCAAGATGGCGATCGCTAGATGAATTCACAATCAATATCCATTAACAGCATCTGAGAATGATTGTAAACTCCGATCGCCAATTCCCTATTACCAGCGCCCAGTTCTAGTAGAAATTCTCAAATCCGATCGCAAGCGTAAATCGAGATCCGTATTGGGATCGATCACAAACACATCACTTTTTCCACCGCCCAAAAACACCCCAGTTAGCGCTCCTAAACCCGCACCCCCTAAGATTTCTTCCGTGGCGAGCGCGCGATCGCCGGTTATCCCAGCTAAAATAGTTGCTGCCCCCGCGCCGATAGCTGCACCTCGGAGAACTGAAGTAGCTCGCGATCTGCCAATTTGCTCGGTTTCTGTAAACCGTCGTGAAACCGCATCCAATGGCAAACGAGAACCATTTACCAAAATCAACTCCTCAGCCACAAACCGAGTCCCTACCGTATTGCCAGCGATCGGTTGTAAGGCTCCCCTCACCTGAGATCCCTTGGGAATCAACAACTGTCCTTGACGAGAGGTAATATTATCGGGAATTGTCAACACTAACTCAAATGTTTCATCAGGAGCAATGACTACTGTTTCTGCGCGATCGTAAACCATCGGCAGAATAACCCCCTCTGGAATCACCACATCATTGGCATCCGGGAACAATTGGCTCACCAGAGGACTGGTTTGGGCGATAACGGGAAGCACTCCTACGGACAAATTCACCGTTAATAAACTGACCAAACTTAGACCCAAGCCTACTTGAGAGTGTAGTGATTTTTCTCTAAAACCGATCATATTCCCATCATCCTTTACTTAACAGCATCACCTCCATGACTGAACACGCTTTCCTCAAGTTCCGGGATTGGGGTTAATGGAAAGTTAAAACTTTCAGATTATGGAATAATTTGGATTAGTCCGGTATTGAATGCCCGATCATAAGTAATGATAGGAATATTTTCCAATTCCCCTTGAGCCATAATGATACGATCGAAAGGGTCACGATGCTTGATAGGTAAGTTGCCTGCTCTTAGGGCATGGGCTGACGTAATATGCAATTCCAGGAATTGGGCTTCTGCAAGCAGTTGGGCATATTGTGCAATGATCGGTTTAGCCTCTGGAAGTTTACCGAGCCGATATTTAGTAGCAATTTCCCAAGCTGAAGCGCTACTAACCCAGATATCATAGTTGGGATGACCAATTAAATTTCTACAGAAGCTATCGAGTCTCTGGTCATCGAAAAACCACCACAATAAGACATGGGTATCTAGGAGATAGCTTATTCCCATTCTTGCAGTTCCTCTTCTGGCAAAGGGTCAAAAAAACTGTCACTTAGTTTCCCAGGTAATAATCCAGGGGTGCGAGTTTTTTTTGTTTCTTCAGTTAAGCTGAGACGAAAGGAGTGGATTAGCTCATAAATTTGAGCGAGTTGGTCATCGGGAATCTCTTGGAGTTCTTCAATAATTTTTTGTAGGAGCATTAGTCTATTGACCTAAGTTCAAAATAGGTTTAGCCCCATTCTATCATTTTTGTTTTAGGGCGCTGTTGATTGATTAGTATCGTGGACTGTCTCAGTTAATTTGATGCATTAGAAAAAGATGCGGGAGGGAGAGGATCACCCATACGGTTTCCTTCATTGTAGCTACTTTAGCACTAAAATATTCAGAGCGCTGAATCGCTACAATGAATTCCACTTAATGCCCTATTTTAACTGAGACAGTCCACTACTGAATCTCTTTTCTCTCTCTCTTAATACAAAGACGAAACTAATTTTTTCCGATACTCTTGAGTCAAAGGATGAGTGTTTCCCAAATACTCAAATAATGCTAACATCCCCTTGCGGCCAGCATCCTGCTCATAGGAGCGGTGTTGCTCGACAAAATAGAGTAAGCCTTCGAGCGCTCCTTGATAATCGAGATCTAACACTCGACCACAAGTGTCTACATATTTGCGATCTAACTCTGTTTCTACTGACAAACTCACTTGGCGTTGGAAATATAATAATCCCTTCATCGACTGGGCTTTGGAAAATAATTCCAGATTCTCTTTACCTACAGTCATCAGCATTTTTTCTGCCTCTTCAAATTGACCCAAATGGGTGAGAAATTCAGCCGCTACTAACACCACTCTTGGATCTTGAGGATAAGTCTCAAACAACCGATCTAAAACGGATTTGACTTGGGGATACTGTTTTTCAGCGATTAACTCTCTAATGCTTTCCAAATCTCGTTCTAAGGAAGATTGCAGATTAAATTTAGACAACATTTCTCGGATTTGCGCCTCCGGTAAGGCTCCGACAAAACCGGGAATCACATCTCCCTGATGCACCATGCGAATATCAGGGACTCCTTCCACGTGGTAGCGGTTAGCTAACTCTGGATTTTGATCGATATCAACCTTGGCTAAAATAATCCCATATTCAACGGCCAGCTTCTCTAAAATGGGCTTAATCATTTGACAAGGACCGCACCACGTCGCGAAAAAATCGAGTAATACAGGGTGTTGATAGGAAGCCTCTAAGACTTCTGGGGTAAAGTTATCTGTGTCAATCACCATAGCGTGTTCCATATTTTTGTTCTCCTGGGTAATCGGTTATCGTCTCAGGTGCTGGTTCTCGATCTATAGATCATATAGATCATTAAGTGTCCTGAATCCCGATTTTTAAGAGAGACTTTATACGGGAGGCGATCGCCATACCCCAGAATCTGTACTTGAGCTAGACATGCCCTAGAGCGCTAACCGTTCTTTCGTTTTTAACGTTCCCCGTATTTACCGTCGAAGCAGGCTCAAAGAGCATAACGTGAACTTCTGCTGCGGCAACCGGCTTATGCTCAACGCCTCTGGGAACAATGACAAATTCCCCTGGGTTTACAACAACCTGGCGATCGCGAAACATCATGGTGAACTGTCCCTTGACGACAAAGAACAGCTCATCTTCATTGTCGTGATGGTGCCAGACAAACTCTCCCTGAAACTTAACCAGCTTCACCTGTTGTCCATTGAGTTCTCCTACGATTTTAGGATTCCAATAGTCTGAAAATTGCTCAAATTTCTCAGTTAGATTAATTACTGTGCTATCCATCAATCTACTCCTTGGATGTTCTCCATTAAAATTTTAGGGGTGTGAAGGTGATGGGAAACCCAACCATTAGCCAGCGACTAGAACATCTTTAACGATGTCTGGAACCTGTTGAATCTGTTCTCGGCTCACCATCAAATGGGTGACAGCTCTAATGGAATAGGTTCCAGTAGCCAGTACCAAAACACCTTTCTCTCTGAGCTTTTCAACGAGCATTGAAGCCGGAATCGATAGGGTTTTGAATTGTATGATATTAGTTTGAATTGCTGCTGGATTAATCTCAATACCCGGAACGGTTTGTAGGCTCTCGGCGAGGAGGCGAGCATTGTCGTGATCGTCTTGTAATCGCTCTCGATGATGTTTGAGGGCATACAAGGCTCCAGCGGCGAGAATACCAGCCTGACGCATGGCTCCGCCAAACATCTTGCGAAACCGCCGCGATCGCGCAATAAATTCGTTAGAACCTACCAGAGCTGAACCCACAGGTGCGCCTAATCCTTTAGAAAAGCAGACACTGACGGAATCAAATGAGCGAGCATAATCTCCTTCAGAAATGCCCGTAGCAATGCAGGCATTCCACAATCGTGCGCCATCGAGATGTAATTGCAATCCCTGCTCTTGGCATACATGGGCGATCGCCTTAATATCTTCAAGAGGATAAATATGTCCGCCCCCTCGATTGTGAGTATTTTCCAGGCAAACCAGTTTCGTTCTGGGAAAATGATCGTCAATGGGACGCAGTACTGCCTTGAGATCGTCGGCGGTAAATATACCGCGATCGCCATTAATCAGACGACACATCACGCCTGAGAGTGCTGCTGGCGCACCTCCTTCGTAATAATAGAGGTGGGCATTTGCATCAAAAATGACTTCATCACCCGGTTCTGTATGGGCGCGCAGAGCCACCTGGTTAGTCATTGTACCTGAAGGCATGAAGACAGCCGCCTCTTTACCGAGTAACTCTGCCACGTAAGATTCTAGGGCTTGCACTGTTGGATCGTCACCCAACACATCATCACCCACCTGGGCATTGGCGATCGCCTGTCGCATTTCAGGTGTGGGCTGGGTTACTGTATCGCTTCTTAAGTCAATCATCATAAGCTTTAGGGAAAATGTTAGGGTTTACTCAGAAGTTTTTTTACGTGCTACGGCGCTTCGCGCTAGGCAAACAGGGATTGCATCACTTGCATGAACAGAATATTATTGATGATGAACTATAGTAGATCTAAATAAGAATAGAACAACACAATATATCTACAACAACGGTACCTGTAGGGGCGAACGGCCGTTCGCCCCTACAAACATGTTCCATATTTAATTAGACTGACTATAGCTTGAGCATACAACAGTATAAGGGTGTCCTTTTGGCATGATACCGCTACAATTGACGCTAAAAAACTTTCTGAGTTATCAGGAGGCGACGCTAGATTTTAGTCAACTCCATACCGCTTGCATCTCTGGAGTAAATGGGGCGGGGAAATCGTCTTTACTGGAGGCGATCGCCTGGAGTCTGTGGGGAAAAAGCCGGGTAGGTAGCGAAGATGACCTAATTCACTACGGAGCGGCGGAAGTTCGAGTTATGTTTAGCCTGATTCAGGATCGGCAAACGCTTCGTGTTATTCGTACCCGTCAACGGGGACAAACGACGAGTCTAGAGTTTCAGGTGCAGACAGAAAGTGGGTTTCGTTCGCTGACGAGTCGGAACATGCGCCAAACCCAGCAGCTTATCATTGAGAGTTTGAAACTCGATTACCATACGTTTGTGAATTCGGCTTATTTGCGTCAGGGAAGAGCAGATGAGTTTATGCTCAAAGGGGCGATGGAGCGCAAACAGATTTTGGCGCGGTTATTGAATTTAGATCAATACGATCGGTTGAGCGATCGCGCTAAAGAAATTTCCGTCCAGCATAAAGCGACGGTGGGAGTCCTGCAACCGCAACTTCAGGCAATTGAAAGCCAACTGACGACAGAAGAGGCGATCGCCCAAGAACTGCAAGAGGTAGAGCAACATTTGCAACACCTGCACCAGACGCAAGCGAGAGCCAAACAACAACTGAGCAGTTGGCAAACCCTCCAGCATCAACAACAAACCCTACAGCAACAACTCCAGTGGCATGAAAGTCAACAAGACAGCTTGGAGCGCGATCGCCAGCGTTTACACCAGGAGCGAGACACGGCTCACACCCAAAAAGAGCAACTGGAAAGCCTTTTAGCTCAAGAAAGTGCAATTACCACGGCTTACCAGAACTTCCAGAGCTTGCAAGTGAAAGAAGCCCAACTTGCTGCCCAATTTAGCAGCTATCAAACCACCCAAGAACAGCTTAATCACTTACGTCAGACGCAAAAAGAGCAACAACAAGCCTTAGAAGATCAACTGCGTCTGATTCAAATTCAACTGGATCATCTACAAACTCAAGAAAGAGAACTGCAAGCCATCCTCGATCGCCAGCCAGAAATTGAAGCGGCTCAAGTTAAACTGCAACAAGCCCGCGATCGCCTCAATTCCCTCGATCAGCTTCAATTGCAAGTCTCTCCCCTGCTCCACCATCGCCAAAATCTGCAACGGAGAATTGACCAAGCCACTGCCCAATGTCGCGCTAAACTAGAAGAATTACAAAGTTCTTGGAAACAACTACAAACCGAACAAGCCCAAACCCCTTTATTAGAACAAGCGACTGAAGATGTAGCCGGTGAAATTGCCCAATTGGAGAAAAAACGCATTTATCAACAGCGCGTGTTAGAAAAAGGGCAAGAACGGCGCAATATGATGGAAGGCTTGCAAGCCCAACAGCGCAGCTACGAAAGCCAACTGGATGCCATTAGTCAGAAATTACAGTTGCTCAAACAGCGATCGAGTGCGGAAAATGGCGATGAGCAAATCTATCCACCTTGTCCATTGTGCGATCGTCTCCTGGATGAACACCACTGGCATTTAGTACAAGAAAAACACACTTCTGAACAACAAAAAATTCTCAATCAAATCTGGGTTATTCGGGAACAGCTTGCCACTTCTGAGTTGGAAATTAAAGTTTTCCGCCAAGAATATCGCGACTTAGATCGAGAACTGTCTAGGCTCAGTCCCGCTCTGGAAAAGCGAGGACAACTCAAAGCTGTCTTAGATGTCACGGAGCAAAAACTGGAACGCCTCCAACAGTTGCAAACGGAAATTTTGGAGCTAGAGGACGCTTTGCACACTCGCAGCTATGCTCAGGATCTCTATACTGAACTGGAAACAATCGATCGGCGGATTCAGAAACTCAAGTATGATGAAAAAGATCATGTCCTCGCTAGAGGTCAAGTGGAAAAATGGCGCTGGGCAGACATAAAAAAGGGAGAAATTAAATCAGCTCTCAAACAGCAGAAAAAACTGCAAGAAGAGCGTCCCGAATTACAAGCTCAATACCAACAACTGAGCCGCCGTTTAGAGAAGTTACAAACGACCTCTAGCCTACAGCGCCAAATTCAAACGTTAGAAACCCAGTTAGCGGAAATTGACTACGATCCAGAGAGCCATCAACTCTTGATTAATCAGTTGAGAGAGGCTCAAAGTGCCCAATTTCGTCATCAACAATTGGAACAAGCCCAAGAACAGTATCCGCAAGTTTGTCAGACTTGTCTAGCGTTAGATCGTCGCTTAGACGACCATCAACATCGGACGCAGGAATTAGGCGAAAGTTTAGCCGAATTGAATAAAGTTCTCCTGCAAAATCCGGATGCTACGCCTCAAGTGAGAGCTTTAGAGCGCCAACTTCAGGATGGGCAAAATCAGCGAGAAGAGTTATTGGCTCGTAAGGGCAGATTGCAACAGCAGCAGCAACATTTAAAAAGCCTTAATCAGCAGTATCAAACGATTAAAAAACAATTGGAAGTTGCTCAGAAAAATTATCGAGTTTACACTGAGTTAACGTATGCTTTTGGTAAAAAAGGGATTCAATCTCTAATGATTGAGAACATTTTACCAGAGTTGGAAGCGCAAACGAATCGGGTGTTAGCGCGGCTGAGTTCTCACCAGTTGCATGTGCAGTTTATCACGCAAAAATCCCAGAAAACGAAGAAAGATAAATGGGTGGAAACCCTAGATATTTTAATTGCCGATTCCCAGGGAACTCGTCCCTATGAAACCTATTCGGGGGGGGAAACCTTTCGGGTAAATTTTGCCATTCGTCTAGCTTTAGCGAAACTCTTGGCGCAACAGTCGGGAACCGCCTTACAAATGCTGATTATCGATGAAGGATTTGGCACACAAGACGAGGAAGGGTGCGATCGCCTGATCGCGGCGATCAATGCCATTTCTCCTGAATTTGCCTGCATCCTCACCATTACTCACCTGAATTTCTTTAAGGAAGCGTTTCCGGTGCGTATCGAGGTGACGAAAACGGCGAACGGTTCCCAGCTTTCAGTGCAAAGTTGAGGGGATAGGGGGATAGGGAGATAAACCATTACCCCTAATTTTGAATTAAATCATGTAGGGGCGAAAAATTTTTCGCCTCTACTTCTTCTCCGCGTCCGGAGAGGTAGTGGGCTGTTTCATCTAAAATAGTGCATTAGCTGCAATCCGTTGTTGCGCTTCAGCGCTAAAATGTTCGGAGCGCTGAAG
>NZ_JAQMUE010000023.1 GCF_028330985.1 Roseofilum reptotaenium CS-1145
CTGGGCCCTCTTTTGCTTGATGGTAGGCTACGCCCAGGGACTCTCTACTCTGGTGGGGGACTATCTTAAGGAGTCGGGGCATTGCTTTGCTTGGACACTCTTCATTTATATCGTAACTTATTCATCGGACTTGATATGACTTTACTGGGGACAATACTTTATCCTGGCTGGAGGGCAGGAAAGAGGTAAAAGTAACCCTAAAAGAAGGGTCTAACCGCTTCTCGGAAGACCCCAATAACTTCAGGATTCTTGCCCACAAGAACAGGACTTGTGACAACTACAATGAACAATTCAGGCTTTACCTCTGGGGTCTACATGCTGATGACTGTCCTTACCATGTCGGAGAAAGATTAATCGCTAAATCTCCCGTGTATCGTGGAGTGGCTGATATTGGGAAAGTAAAAATCCTGAATAATTCTGACGAGTTCACCCTAGAAGATAAGGCAACCATCAAGGAAGCTAGAGCTTCAGAAATTATGCCAGATGAAAGGGCTTTGTCGAGGCTAGATAAACACATTTGGCGATACTGGTCGTTACCCTATGGCAACCACAATCTGAGAGTGCTCTCTGATGAAATGACTGGGGAATATCAAGAGACTCTGAAGAAATTGCAATCCTCCAAGGACAAATCGGATAGGCAAGCGTTCTGGAAGTTGAAGTCATGCTTTGACAATATCGGGTATGCCTATGCCCTGACTACCCATAAAGCTCAAGGTAGTACGTTTGATTCTGTTTTAATCGTCTGGGATGAGTTCCAGGCTAAGTACCTGGATGACTCCGAGAGTAGACGATTAGCCTATACCGCGATTACCCGGTGTAAATCTCACGCCTATTGCTTATTAGGTTAGTCGTGCGAAATTTAGGGTAAATCTTTACCCTAAATCTTAGAGGGTAGCCACCTACTGCTACCCTACCTTGTTACAAGACTGTTGTCAGGCTCATCAACACTTTGAAAAAGGGGGAATGAAAACCTATTTACCCCAGCTTGAGCCTGAAGTGCTAGACTAGGTTTTGTGTGGAATATGTGCAGCAGGGGTTCAAAATTTGATGTTGGAGGTTCAAGGCTCCAGACCGTCAAAGGGTTTTGATTAACGCGCCCTGGAGGACTTGAACCCCCGACATCAGGTTTTGGAGACCTGCGTTCTACCAACTGAACTAAGAGCGCACTGGTTGTTTTGGATTAACCTAAGCCCTCTAATTATACACATCAATTGGAATTTATGTCAAGGGGAAGGCGTTATTTAGTCTTAGTCTTGATTTTTGTATCTAAGGGACGATCAAAGCGCTGTTTGAGACGAGTTGCTTTACCAACGCGATCGCGCAAATAATAGAGTTTGGCTCGGCGGGCTTTTCCTCGGCGAGTCACTTTAATATTGGTGATGCGTGGAGAATGGAGTAAAAAGACTCGTTCTACGCCCACACCTTGGAATATTTTGCGCACTGTTATGGTTTCATTGATGCCACCATTGCGCTTGGCAATCACAACACCTTCATAGGGCTGGGTTCTTTCTTTTCCACCTTCTCGGATTCTCACACCGATTTTTACTGTATCTCCAACGTAGATTAGAGGAATCTCTGGTTTCATTTGTTCCGCTTCTATAGAGCGGATGATTTCTTGAGCGTGCATGGGCTTCTCTATCTTAAAAACTCACAATTTTCTATAGTAACTCAACATTTCAGGTTCTGTCTAGAGGAATGGGAGGATGGGTAGGGCAAACGCATACTAATTTTGGCTTAACGACGGAATCAAATTTTTAGCGATTCATCCCTTGAGTTGAACTTTGTCAAGTACATTCGCTACCAAGTTAGATGAGCTTACCTTGGTACTATAGCCCCAGAGTGACAGCCCACAATTAATGTCAAAAAAAACACTTTCAAGAAAGTATTTTTCTTGTAAACTGGGAAAATCAGCAATAAATCTCTGAAAAAAACACTTGAAATGAGTCAAATAATAGATCGGAAAATTCACGAATTTATAGAAAAATCTCGGGGACTAACAGAGCAAACGATCCAAGAACGAGAGTCTTGGAATACAGAAGTGACAGCACAAGCCATCAGACATTTTGCTTATGGGGTTAGCGACGATAATCCCCTCTGGCTCGATCCAGATTACGCTGGGAAGAGTTATTATGGCAGTCTCGTTGCGCCCCCAACTTTTCTAACCTCAGTGTTGTACCCGGTATTGCATGGGTATCCAATGAAATTACCCATGTCCAATTTGATTGGAGAGCTAGAATATGAATGGTTTCACCCGATTTTAGAAGGAGATTCTTTAAGGCCATCGGCGAAACAAACGGGGGTTTACGAGTCTAAGGACCGTGAAAATCATCCTTTGGTTTGCATCCTCTCGGAAACAAGCTACTGGAATCAAAAGGAAGAATTAGTCGGTAAGGCCAAGAGTAATTTGGTCTGGATGGCGTGGACGGAAAACGATCTTTTAGTGAATCGTTCGATTTACGAATATTCTGAGGAAGAATTGGCAGAGATTTGCGAAGCCTTAGATCGGGAAAGTCGAAGGGGCGATTGCGTTTTATGGGGAGAAGATGTCGAGATTAATACCAAACTGCCGCCTTTAGTTCGTGGCCCCTTAACTGTGGGGGATTTGATTTGTTGGCAAGCAGCAATTGGCCCATCTTATCGCCCAGGGGCTTTAGGGTATCGCGATACTCTCAAAGCTCCTCATACTGCGGTTAAAAATCCGATAACGGGCTGGTCAATTAAAAATTCTCAACAGCATGAAGATTTTCTCTTGGCCAAACAACGGGGTATGTCCGCACCATTTGATAATGGCGCGATGCGCTTTGCTTGGCTAGCCCCGTTGCTAACGAACTGGATGGGCGATCGCGGACAGCTTAAACGATTATCGGTACAGATGAACGCTCCAGTTTTATATGGGGATACGATTTGGTATGAAGGAACGGTTGTTAAAAAAACAGAACGCGACTCAGGCATTTTAGCTAAAGTCACAATTACTGGCACAAATCAACTTGGAGAACTAACAACAACAGGAGAGGGAGCGGTTTTACTTCCCTCTCGAATAAACGAGCCTCAAGAACGTCCTGTAGAGATTGTCGCAGCCAACTCTTATCCAGAAGAACCCTGTTTTCATCGGTTAATTGAAAGGCAAGTCGAACGAAGACCGGAGGCGATCTCCCTTGTCGATAATCGCCGACAGCTAACTTATCGAGAATTAAATCAGGAAGCTAACCAACTGGCACATTATCTAAAGCAATTCAATCTCGAACAAAATACTTTAATCGGAATTTGCTTAGACCGTTCTTGCGAATTTGCGATCGCTATTCTTGCCATCCTCAAAGCAGGTGGCGCTTATTTACCCCTAGACCCCGACTATCCGCCAGAGCGTTTGGCATTTATGTTGAAAGATGCTAAAGTTCCGGTTTTAGTCACTCGCAAAGAACTCGGAAAAATAGTTCCAGAGTCAGACATGAGATTCGTTTATCTCGACTCAAACCAGTCAGAAATTGCCGGGAAAAGTTTAGAAAACCCAGCAGATGAAGTAAGCTCTAATAATCTAGCTTATGCCGTTTATACATCTGGCTCGACAGGTCAACCAAAAGCTGTTTGCATTCCCCACTACAGCTTATCTTCTTATATGCGGTCTATTTGCTTGCCTTTGGGAATTGAAGAAAGCGATAAATATTTACACACCGCTTCTTTTGCATTTTCAGCAGGGGTGAGACAAACGCTTTTACCCTTATATTAGTCATTGCCGATCAGCAACAGCGACAAGACCCAGTACAGCTTTTCCAACTGATTAAAAATGCTGAAGTAACTATCTGGGATACGGTACCGACAATCTGGCGATTTTGTATCGATTCTTTGCAGGAACTCGATGAAAAAGTAAGACTCGATCTGCTAAATAATTCCTTGCGATTAATTTTAGTTACAGGAGAACCTCTAGCTTGGAATACTCCCCACGATTGGCGTTACCAACTTCAACATAAGGCTCGAACAATTAATCTTTACTCCCAATCTGAAACCACGGGAACGGTCAGTTATTATGTCATTCCTGAAGAGTTCAATCAGGCAACCGGAATCGTACCTCTAGGAAAGCCTCTTGAAGATACAACAATTTTCTTGCTCGACGAAAATTTAAGCCCAGTACAAGAGGGAGAAATTGGCGAACTTTGCGTGGCAGGACAACGTCAAGTACGGAGTTATCTCAATCGTCCAGAATTAACCAGAAAGAAATTTATTATTAACCCCTTTGAAGGAATTACTCACCTTTATAAAACAGGCGATTTAGCTCGTTATTCGCCCGAGGGAATATTAGAATTTGTTGGAAGAAGCGATCGCCGCATCAAAATCAGAGGATTTCGAGTCGAACTAGAAGGAATAGAAACGACACTCAATCTGCATCCAGATGTAAAAGAAACTGTCGTAATTGCTCGGGATGATTTGCCAAAAGATAATGATTTGGTAGCTTACGTTGCCACCAACAACGATTCTTTAAATCCAGCAGAATCTCCTAAAGTTCAAGAACAATTGCGCAATTTTATCGCAGAAAAGCTGCCAGAATATGCCGTACCAAATTTCTTCGTTGTGTTAGATACTTTGCCGCGAAATCCTAACGGTAAATTAGAACGACGCAATCTACCTTCTCCCAAATTACTAAATCGCCAACAAAGTATTTTTGTCTCTCCTCGCGATGAGTTAGAGTTAGAATTAAAAAAGATTTGGGAAAGCGTCTTAGAAACTGAACCAATCGGCATTCAAGATAACTTTTTTGCTTTAGACGGTCACTCTCTTTTAGCCGTGCGGTTGTTTGCCAAAATCGAGCAAATCTTTAACCGCAATTTACCCCTATCGGTTCTTTTTGATGCTCCTACTATCGAGCAACTGGCTAATTTTTTACGTCAGAAAGGATGGTCGGCAACTTGGTCATCTTTTTATTATACAATTAAGCCCATCAACCGCGACAACAATATTCCTCTCTCCTTTGCCCAAGAAAGACTCTGGTTTTTAGATAAACTAGAGGGAAAAAGTTCCACCTACAACATATTTAGGGCTTGGCGACTGTTCGGAAACTTATCCATCCAGTCACTAGAACAGGCTCTCCAAGACATAGTTCGTCGTCACGAAAGCCTGCGGACAATCTTCAAAGTAGAAAATGGAGTTCCTATTCAGATAATCACCCCCACCATAGCAACTCCCATAAACGTTATCGACTTGCAACAACTACCAGAGATAGAACAGGAAACACAGGTAATAAACTTTGTCAAACAAGAAGCGCAAAAACCCTTCGATCTAGAAAGTGGCCCTCTCCTGCGAGGAAATTTACTACAACTGGATTCGGGAAGGTTCATCTTAACCCTAACCATACACCACATAATTTCCGATGGTTGGTCGATGGGAGTATTGTTGGGAGAATTATCGGCACTTTATCAAGCCTTCAGCAAAGGGGAAAAATCTCCATTAGCAGAACTGCCGATTCAGTACGCGGACTATGCAATCTGGCAGCGAGAGTGGTTAAAAGAACAACAACAGCAAAGCCAACTGAACTATTGGAAACAAAAGTTAGCAAATGCCCCCCCATTACTAGAACTGCCCACAGACAGACCCCGCCCTTCAGTGCAAACATTCCGAGGCGGAACAGAATCATTTCAACTCTCAAAGGAACTCACCCAAAAACTGCACGCATTGAGTCAAGAATCGGGATGTACCCTGTTTATGACCCTATTGGCAGCATGGAGCAGTTTACTCTATCGTTACAGCAAACAGTCAGATATCTTAGTAGGAACCCCCATAGCCAACCGCCAACACCAAGAAATCGAACCCTTAATTGGCTTTTTTGCGAATACATTAGTCATGCGAACTCAATTTAAAGAAGGGCAGACTTTTGCAGATGTATTGAAAGGGGTTCGCCAAACAGCAATAGAAGCATATTCCCATCAGGATCTCCCCTTCGAGCAGTTGGTGATGGAATTAGAACCGTCCAGGTCTTTGAGCTATAATCCCTTGTTCCAAGTGATGTTTGTCTTGCAAAATGCAGACATGGGAAACCTAGAATTGCCAGAGGTGAGTTGCTCTCAATTAGAGAGGTCGAGTGTAGTTGCCAAGTTTGACTTAACCCTATCGATGCAGGAGACAGAAGATGGATTAATGGGATATGGGAAATACAACAGGGATTTATTTGAGGGGGCAACTATTGGTCGTTGGATGGGACATTTTCAAGTGTTGCTAGAATCTATAGTTGCGAATCCTCAACAGCAGGTTGAGAAATTACCTTTGTTACCGGAAAACGAGGGGCATCAGATATTAGTACAATGGAATGATACGACGACAGATTATCCCCAAGATAAGTGCATTCATCAGTTATTTGAGGAGCAAGTGGAACGCACTCCTGATGCGGTGGTGGTTATCTTTGAGAATGACCAACTAACCTATCGAGAGTTGAATGGGAAAGCGAATCAACTGGCACATTACCTGCAAAGTTTGGGAGTCGAACCGGAAGTGCTGATAGGTATATGTGTAGAGCGCTCTATTGAGATGATAATTGGATTGTTGGGAATTCTCAAAGCAGGTGGTGCTTATGTTCCAATCGACCCGAATTATCCGAGCGATCGTCTCGCTTATATCTTAGAAGATTCAAAGGCACGAGTTCTGTTAACTCAAGAGCATCTTGTCAATAGATTTTCAGGATATAAAACTAATGTTGTTTGTTTTGAGAAAAACTGGGATACTTCTTCGGGCGAGAAGAACATCCAGAACGGTCAAGTCAACTCCGCAAACTTAGCTTATGTCATTTACACTTCTGGCTCAACTGGCAAACCCAAAGCAGTGACTATCGAACATCGAGCGGCGTTAAACCTGTCGGTAGGACTCCAACACGCGATATATGCTATCCAATTGCCACGTCAGTGCAGAGTGAGTGTGAATGCGCCCCTAATTTTTGACGCTTCGGTTCAACAGCTAATTCGACTCTTGCATGGGGACACCCTCTATATCATACCGAAAACGATCCGCTTGAATGGAGAGGTTCTTTTATCCTACCTGCAAAAACAGCAGATCGATGTATTTGACTGTACGCCATCACAACTGACACTAATAATAGAAAAATGGTTCTCTCGCGAAGAGACGCTTCCAGAAATTGTTCTCGTTGGAGGGGAAGCGATAGATGAATTGATTTGGCAAGCATTAGCAAAAGCAAAACACACTCGTTTTTATAACGTTTACGGACTGACAGAATGCACCGTAGACACTACAGTTGCTTCTTGTTATCAGAATAGTGTTAAACCAGTAATCGGTCATCCGATCGCCAATACCCAAATCTATATTCTCGACCACCATCTCCAACCCGTACCCATCGGCGTATCAGGAGAACTGCATATCGGTGGTGCAGGGTTGGCTCGTGGTTATCTCAACCGTCCCGAATTAACCGAGCAAAAGTTTATCCCCAACCCTTTTAGTAACGAACCGGGTTCTCGCCTCTACAAAACAGGCGACTTGGCACGCTATCTTCCCGATGGCAACATCGAATATATCGGTCGTATTGACAATCAAGTGAAAATCCGAGGCTTCCGTATCGAACTCGGAGAAATTGAAGCGGTCTTAACTCAACATCCAAACATCAGCCAAGCCGTTGTTATTGTCCGCGAAGACATCCCAAGAAATAAACGACTCGCAGCCTATATCGTTGCGAAAGAGGAAGTGGTATCCTCTGACTTGCGCCGCTTTCTCAAAAGCAAACTCCCCGATTATATGATGCCTAGTGCTTTTGTCTTTTTAGATGCAATCCCTCTCACTCCCAGCAGCAAAATAGATCGCCGCGCCCTTCCCATACCGGATGTTTCGACTCAAGAAGCAGAAAAAATAGCCCCCCGCACCACCACAGAACTGCAACTGGTACAAATTTGGTCTGAGGTTCTCAATATCCCTTCCGTGGGAGTGCGAGACAACTTTTTTGATAAGGGCGGTCATTCTCTGTTAGCGGTTCGTCTGATGGCTCGCATCGAACAACAGTTGGGAACTCGGCTGCCCCTAGCAACTCTGTTCACCGAACCCACTATCGAAGGTCAAGCCAGTTTACTCAGTGCAGCCGTAAATCCTGAACTTTTCTCACCCCTAGTTCCAATTCAGCCAAAGGGTTCTTTGCCACCATTTTTCTGCGTTCATCCAGTGGGAGGCAACGTTCTGTGCTATTGGGACTTGGCTCGCCAGTTAGCTGTGGAACAACCTTTCTACGGTTTGCAAGCCGTAGGGTTAAATGGAGAGAGTAAGCCCAAAACTTGCATTGAAGATATGGCTACTACTTATATTAAAGCAATACAGACCGTTCAACTTGAAAAAGTCCCCTGAAAACTACGGGATTTCAATATATTGCACTAGCAAAAAACCGAGCCAAATAACTGAATATGGCATCTACAAATATGTCATTACTTGGTCTCTGTTATTAGCGGTACCTGCTAGCTTCGGTTTGCCTAGAGCCGTAGTTCGTTAGCGGATAGTCATTCACTCTTGTTTCTTCCAGATTAATTTTTAATTGTTAATCGCATCTGGCTTCCTACTTCGATCTCACCTAGGGTTTTGGGAATGACGTTGCAGCCAAACATGAGACCTCCAGGTTGTTGGCGAAAGGTGGCTAGGGTTTTGAGGGGTTCGCGCTGGGGGTTGCGCTCTCCAGTGATTTGATTGGTGGTGATGATGATGCAGCGGGAGCAGGGTTTTACTAATTCTAATTCTACTGGCCCAATGGTTACGGTTTGCCAGCGATCTTCACCAAACGGTTCGTTGGTTTCAATGACGATGTTGGGACGAAAACGGTTCATGGGGAATTGGGGGGGAGCTTGGGGATAGGTTTGGCGCAGTCGGCGGTTGAGGTCTTCTAAGGATGCGGTATTCGTTAACAAGATGGGATAGCCATCGGCAAAACTGACGGTATCATTTTCCGTGATGGCATACTTGGAATCAATGGCGCGGGGATGGTGGGGAGATTGATGGACAAGGCGACAGGGATGGTCTAATTTCAGGACTCTTTGAAACCACTCTGCAACGGGTTCTCCTTGGTCAATAGCCAGGGTCTGGGTTCGCCACACTTGAACAGGGTGTAGCTTGCCCTCTAAGGTAGGTTGAAGCACTAAAGGGTCAAAATTCTCGTATTCTAGGGTGAGGGTATCAGCCGTCAAATTGACCTGGACTTTGGTCATTTGTGGATAGTCCCGTTGGGTCATAAATTGACCTTGTGCGTTGACGAGCATCATTTGACGATCGCCAGCTAACCCATGTGAGGTTACTCTAATATTTGGGCAGGCGATCGCCCCACAAGACTTAATCGGGTAAATATACAACTGGGAAACTTGCATGATCCACACCTTAGCTATTTTATTCTATTGTACCTCTACTCACTTTACCGCAATTTGTAAGACGGCTGGCGTTTTGGTGAGCATCGGCTCTAAAGATTCGACTAACGCCTGTTCCCAGTTCGATAAGTGTTCTAAAGATAATCCAGGTAGAGAATCGATAGGAAAGGCCAATACGGCTAAACTCACATTTAGGGATAACTGGTGCAGAATTTTTACCATCGGTAATTGACGATAATAACACCAAGATTCGCGCAAATTGACTTGGGTTTGGCCAATATGAAGTAAAATCCAATTTTCACCATCCTGACTTTCAGCAACCAAACCATATAAACCCGGCAATTCGGGTACCTTTGGGCACCGTTCTTCTGGAGCGTCTAAGGTATAATGAACCCAGCACTGTTGAATCCAGACTGATAGGGGTTGAGTTGGGGTCAAGTTCATAGATTTTCCTAATCTGCTGGAATGGCTTTATGTCGTTTCCCTATACCAATCTCCCCTGCTTCTTCCGGAAAAATTTCTGGTTTAAGATTTATGCCGTAAGACAAGCATAAAACCTGGTTTTCTCTCTTTCCTCTTACCTACCTGAGCTAACATAGAGATGGTGTGAGAGGTGAGATCGATGGTCTTACAACAATATTTTCGATGGCAGTGGCTGATGGGAGTGGCAATGCTGGTTTGTTCTCCCCTTCCCCTACAACCGGTTTGGGCAGCCGAACAAGTCTATGTTTCTTTTTCTTTAGTTGAGCGCTCTATTCCTGTGCGGGACTTAGAAAACTTTGTGAACGAAGGAAAAATCAGCCCCAAATTATCCGCTTATACTCGCTATCTGAATGAGGATCAACTTAACCAGTTTAGGGAGATTCTCCAGCAGCCAATTGATGTGACTCCTTTAGGGATTTCTCAATTTTTCTATTCTCCCCAAGGAGAAGTTTTATTAGAGCGCTTGGGGCGAGTAGTGAAAACGGGAGGGCGACAACAGGGATTTTATGCTATTCGAGCGGCTTTGATTTTAGCGGCGGCTGAACCGGAGGGGATGACATTGCTGAATATTTTGCGCAAATTCCCCACTCAAGGATTACGTATTGATTTAGAATCGGCGCTCGATATTGCCTGGAATTTGTATACTTTAGTGCAGCAAACCAATGAAGCCAATCAGGTTGTCGCTCAACAATCGGCGATCGAGGTGTCCTTTCAAGCTCAAGTGGCAAAAGTACCCGAGGGAATTCAATGGAATTCGGCATTTCCTTTTTCGGTTCCGAAAGGAGAAATCCCCATTTCTGAACTGCCTGATTTAGATACTGTGGGCTATTTTCGCTGGGAAAAACGCTCGTTTACTCTCCGAGATCGGGAGCGAAATCGGGCTTATCCGGTCGATCTTTATGTTCCCAACCGTTCCGATCAACCCGCTCCTTTAGTCGTTATTTCCCACGGTTTAGGCTCGAATCGAGACAGTTTTGTGTATGTAGCCACTCATTTAGCTTCTATGGGGTTTGCTGTTGTGGTTCCTGAGCATTTGGAAAGTAGCGATCGCCAACGGGAAGCGATGCTCGAAGGAAAAGCGAATGAAGTGGCTGAACCGAGCGAGTTTATCAACCGTCCTTTAGATATTATCTTTATGCTTGACGAACTCAGTCGCCAAACCCAACCGGGTGGCGCTCTGGAAGGACGGATTGATGTGGAGCGCGTAGGGGCGATCGGGCAATCGTTTGGCGGTTATACCGTGTTGGCGTTGGCTGGAGCTAAGATTAATTTTGAGCAGTTAGAAGCAGATTGTAATCCCAATAGTCCGTCGTGGAACGTTTCTCTGTTGCTCCAATGTCGCGCTTTAGAGTTAGGAGAGGGCGATCGCTCCCTGAATCTTCAGGACTCCCGCATTCAGTCTGTGATTGCCATTAATCCCATTAGCAGTCGGGTTTTAGGAGAATCGAGTCTCGATGATATTGAAATTCCCGTGATGATTGTTGCCGGGAGTAAAGATACGGTTGCCCTATCTTTTCCCGAACAGATTTTACCCTTTGTTTGGTTAACGAATACATCAGAAAAATATTTAGTCTTACAGGAAGGAGGAACTCACTTTTCTACTTTACAACCGGGGGAAGATGATCTCCCGTTACCCAGCTTGGTGATTGGCGAAGATCCCGATTTAGCCCGTCGTTATACCCTAACCTTAACCTTAGCCTTTTTCCAAACTTATGTGGCTGAAAATCTAGACTATAAACCTTATTTAACTCCCGCTTATATCCAATCGATTAGCCAAGAACCCATGCCCCTGAGTTTAGTCACTCAACTCGAACTGGAGCAATTACCAGAAATCTCTCCAGGATTTTGAGATCGATTCATTATCAATGGATCTTAGGATGGAGAAATGCTTAACTTCGATATTTCAAGGGGTAACTGTTCCCGGTTAACCGGTGATGGGTGATGGGTGATGGGGATTAAGCGAACGGCACAGGCTTTGAGTTCCGGTTGTCCCGAACTGGGGCAGGCTTCCGGATGGGTTAACATATTGGCTTCTGTGCGATCGCCCCACATCGCCCCCCAATGCATCGGTGCAAATACGGTTCCTTTAGTAATATTCTTGGTTATTTTGGCCGGAAAACGACACCATCCGCGCCGCGATCGCACTTCGACCATCATCCCTTCTGCAATCCCTAATTTCTCTGCATCATAGGGGTGTACCTCAATCACTGCTTCTGGATGCATCTTCTGAATCTTATCAATTCGACCGGTTCGGGTTAAGGTATGCCAATGACCATAGAGCCGCCCCACTGTTAGCACGAAAGGATACTCACCATCCGGTGGTTCTGCCAAGCCCCGTGAATGGAAAGCTCCAAATCGCGCCCGGCCATCAGAGGTATTAAAGCGTAAATCTGTATACATTCGAGCCTGTGGTTTTCCTCCATCGACACAAGGCCATTGGAGGGGCCCCTCTTCCCGCAGGCGCTCGTAAGTAATTCCCCGTTGCTCGCAGGGTCGATTAGCCGTAAGTTGGAGAAATTCATTGCGCACCGCTTCCGAGTCCGCAAAAGTAAACTGCTGCTCATACCCTAATCTGCGTCCGACTTCGGCAAAGATTTCCCAGTCGGGACGTGCAGAACCCGGAGCTGGTCGAAACGCTGGACAGAGGGTGACGCGGCGCTCCGAGTTAGTCATGGTTCCGGTTTTCTCGCTCCACTGAGCCGCAGGGAGCAAAACATGGGCATATTCGGCCGTTTCTGTGGGATAATAGGCATCCTGGCAAATAGTAAATGGCGATCGCAACAAAGCCGCTTTTGTCCGCTCCAAATCTGGCATACTCACCGCCGGATTCGTTGCTGCAATCCACAAAACCCCTACCCAGCCTTGTTCCAATCCTTGAATCATTTCCCAAGCAGACAACCCGGGTTGAGGATTAATACTTCCTGGCGTTAATCCCCAAAGCTGTTCTACTTCTCGACGATGCTCTCTATTTTTGACCAACCGATAACCCGGTAAAATATGGGTGAGTCCTCCCGCTTCCCGACCTCCCATCGCATTCGGTTGCCCAGTGAGCGAAAAAGGGCCAGCTCCTGGCTTACCAATATTCCCCGTCATCAAATGCAGATTAATCAGCACTCGATTCTTTGCTGTGCCTTCCGAAGACTGATTTAACCCCATCGACCACAGAGATAGCACCCGCTTCGACTCTCCCCACCAGCGAGCCGCCAGTTCCAAATCTTCCACTGAAATCCCGCAATTTCGCGCCACTAATTCTGGGGGATAAGATTGGATAACCTTTACATAGTCTACAAATCCAGTGGTTTGTTCGTCGATAAACAGGGAGTCAATCAATCCCCACTTGTGTAATAAATAGGCAATTCCATTCATTAAATCAATATCCGTACCCGGCCGAATCGCCAAATGCAGGTCAGCCGCTTCTGCGGTTTGGGTCTTGCGCGGGTCTACAACAATCAGTTTTACCTGCTTATTTTTCTTGTGATAAACCCGCAAGCGATTAAAAATAATCGGGTGACATTCTGCCGTATTCGTACCAATGAGAAACGCACAGTCGGTTAATTCCAAGTCATCATAACAACAGGGTGGCCCATCAGAACCCAAGCTTTGAATATATCCGGACACTGCCGAAGACATACACAAGCGAGAATTAGCATCAAAATTATTGGTTTTCAGGAAACCTTTAAGCAATTTTTGGGCAATATAATAATCTTCCGTTTGAAACTGTCCGGACCCATACATACAAATCGCATTAGGCCCTTGAACCAACCGAGTCGTCTTAATTTTGCCAACAATACGGTTGAGCGCTTCATCCCAAGTTACTTTACGAAATGGCTCATCCAATGAATCGCGCATCATTGGGGTTTTGAGGCGATTTTTTTCTAAAGATTCACTTATCGTTGCTCCTTTGACACAAACTTTTCCTAAACTCGATGGGTGAGTTTTATCGCCCATTATCTTCCAAATAGGTAACCCATCTTTGTCTCGGTTGGTCGCTTTACCAGGAACAGCAGGAGGAGAGGCATCTAAGCCACAACCGACTCCACAATAAGGACAAAGGGTTTTGTGTACCATGGCAGTTTAGTAGGGGGATGGGGGATGGGGGGATAGGGGGATGGGGAGATAGCTTGTTACCTATTCCCCATCCCCATTCCCTATTCAGCAGCAGTTACGGGAGAGTCCACATGAGCAACCGTAGTCGCTTCCATTTCTCCTTCGTGGTGGTCGGCAAATGAGCCTTTGGGTTCTTTGAGGAAGAAGCCGCAGAGGAAGGCAACAATCAGAGATGCAACGCCTAGAACTTCAAAGAAGACTCGGTTACCCACATCTCCAGAAGGGAGCAAGCTAAAGAGGGTGAGATAAGCAACCGCTCCGACGTTACCATAGGCTCCGACATTGCCAGCAATTTGTCCGGTGACGCGGCGTTTAATCAGGGGAACCATGGCGAAGGTAGACCCTTCTCCCGCTTGGACAAAGAAGGAACACGCCATAGTGAGCATGACAGCTAGGGGTAAGAACCAACTTCCAGTGACGCGACCCATCATTAGATAGGCAATACCCATACCTCCGGTCAATACTGCCATGGTCATTTTACGACTGCCGAGGCGATCGGAGATTAAGCCACCGCCAGGACGGGACATTAAGTTCATGAAGGCATAGCTGGCAGCAATCATCCCAGCAGCTTGTTTACTCAGGCCAAAGGTTCCTTCAAAGAAGGCAGGAAGCATGGAAACAACCGCAAGTTCTGAACCAAAATTAACAATATAGGTGAGTTCTAAGAGGGCAACTTGGGAAAATTCATAGCGGTCTTCAGCCGGATAGCGCTTTTTGCCCAGCATCAGTTCTTTGTTCACATCCCAACAGTTATAGGCTTGGAACAGATAGAGGCACAGTAACCCCCCCCAAACCATATAGAGTTGCGGAGTATTCAGAAATCCGACTTTACTTAAGCGCCAAGCGAGAACAGCAAGAATACCAGAGAGGGGAATATTCATGAGCATCAGGAACCAGAAGTCTTTTGGCGTGGTAACTTCTAGACCGGTTGCTTTTTTGGGCTTTTGATAGACTTTGCCAGGAGGAGTATCTTGGACGTTAAAGAAGTAAAGAATACCGTAGAGTGCGGCGATAATTCCAGTTCCAGCAATAGCAAGCCGCCAGTTAATGATGCTACCGGCTCCAAAGGTGAGAATCGCGGCAATAGTAGGGAGGGTAAAGGCAGAGGCAGCAGAACCAAAGTTCCCCCATCCTCCATAGATACCTTCAGCTAGACCAATTTCTTTGGGAGGGAACCATTCCGCAACCATGCGAATACCAATTACAAATCCCGCACCGACGATACTGAGGGCAAGTCGGCTAATCACCAGTTGGCTAAAGTTTTGGGCACTGGCGAAGGCGATACAGGGAATGGCGGCATAGACCAAAAGAACAGAGTAGGTGATTCTGGGCCCGTATTTGTCCAGAAGCATCCCAATAATAATCCGGGCAGGAACAGTAAGGGCGACGTTACAGATAGCAATTGTCCGAATTTGACCCACTTCTAAACCGAAATCCTCTTTAACGGCTGTGGCTAGAGGGGCGAGGTTGAACCAAACAACGAAGGAGAGGAAGAAGGCGAACCAGGTCATATGCAGAATTTTGTATCTGCCCTGGAATGACCACATTTCTTTGAGCATGACGGTTGATTAGGTAATGGGTAATAAGTAATAAGTAGGAAGTCAGGAGTAGGAAGTCAGGAGTCACAGGAAATCCCCGCGTCTCCGTGTCCCTATTGTCCTGTCCAGGAACTAACTTCAAGAACACCACTAGGAGCCATGACGACGAGGAAGGGGGCAGAACTAGAGGAGTCTTCTTCTTGGACTAGGGTTTCGAGGGGAGTTTCCGTGAGATAGTCGGAGGCGAGGGAGTTGAGGGGGGTGTAATTGGCGATCGCTCCTTCCTCGTTGACCTCTACCTGATACACTAAACTCTCAGAGAACGTAGGCGAAGTTTGCCAATTGCTATCAATTTGTTCATAAAGCTCTGAGCGTAACGCACTGACCGTAGCTTCATCCATCTCAACTTCTAGGGTTTCTGCTACGTCTTCGACAACTTCCGTTTCTACAGTTTCGGTCATCACCGCAGAGGTTGTAACTCCCGTGGGACTTGCACTCGCCACAATGACCTCTTCTACTTCAGGTGTAGCAGTCACTTCGGGTTCAGGAGCAACCACTTCTGAAACTTCTGTTTCGGCTAAAGCCACTTGGGTTATCAGATGATTCCAGCGACCCACCATGACTCCAGCAAAGACAAGGACTCCGATTAAACTGAAGCTTTTCAGAAGTACGGACTCTACAGGAGAGAGGGTATTGTTCGGTTCAGACATTTTTGCGATACTCCTTAATTAAGATGATTAGATATTTGGACTGGGGGCACTCCCCAGTTTTTTTGTTCTATCTGTCCTTAAGCATCTAGAACAATCTCTCCAACCGGATGAGCGATACAGGTCAGAATGGCTCCCTGCTGTTCGCCCAAGGCTTGGGGGTCTTGGAGATAGCGAACTTCTCCAGAAACCAACTGCTGTTGACAGGTTCCACAAGTTCCGGAACGACAACTCGACTCTAGGTCAATGCCTTCCCGTTCTGCGGCTTCCAAGATGGACTCGCCTTTATAACAGGGCAAAGTTTTACCCGTTTTGGCTAATTGCACCGTTCCCACAGGGGTAGCCAGGGGTTCTATGACAGGCAATTTAGCTCCATTGCCGTTCACTTCTGGAGTCGGAGCTACATAGCCGGCTTTGGGTTGGGCCCCAAATTGCTCAATCAGTAGGTTGCGTAAGACGAGTTTCAGGTCTTCGCAGGGAATGGCTTTCATCACCTTTTGGCCAAGTTGAGCTTCTTTCCCCACTTTGCCCCCCATGAAGATATCGACCGCTTCTACGGTTTTCCCGTTTTTGCGGGTTTTGGTTCCCATTAAGCCAATGTCAGCAACTTGGGGTTGCCCGCAAGAATTGGGGCATCCGGTCCAATGGATGCGAACCGGTTTTTCGAGGGTTAATTCCTGACTGAGTTCTGCCATCATCGTGTTTGCCCGATTTTTGGTTTCAATGAGGGCAAATTTGCAGAATTGGGCCCCGGTACAGGAGACGAGGGCGCGAGAGAGGGGGTCAGGGTTAATGCTGAATTTCTGCAAGAGAGGTTCAGCCAGGAATGCTTCTAGACGCGAGTCAGGAATGTTGGCAATAATCGCATTCTGCTCGACGGTGAGCCGAATTTCCCCATCGCCATAGACTTCGCCTAGGCGCGCCAGCTCAAACATATCGGGCGGGTATAGGCGACCGACGGGGATGTGCAGCCCAGCGGTGTTGAATCCAGGTTGTTTTTGCTTGTGAATGCCAATATGGTCTCGTTTGTCCCAGTCAAATTCATCTTTGGGTGCGGCTTCAGGGAGGCGTTTGCCCAGTTGTTGTTCAACGGTGGCTCGGAATCGTTCGATTCCCCATTCGTCAATCAGCCACATGAGTCTAGATTTTTGCCGGTTGGCTCGTAAACCATGGTCTCGGTAGACGAGGAGAATGGCACGGCTGAGAGCTACGCAATCACTCGGTTCTATCCAAACGTCTAGGGGGATGGCCGCTTCGCACCGTTTGCCAGAGAAGAAGCCACCGACGAGAACGTTGAAGCCCAGAATGCCGTTTCGGTAGGCGGGAACATAGGCGATGTCATTGATTTCCGCGTGAACAGAATTATCTCGGCTGCCGGCGATCGCAATGTTGAATTTTCTGGGTAAATTAGTAAATTCAGGGTTCCCTTGACCGGAGTTGGTAATCATGTCTTGGGTCGCCTGCACTAATGGGCGCGTATCAATCAGTTCAGCACTGTCAATACCAGCAACGGGAGAGCCAGTAATATTACGCACGTTATCCATTCCCGATTGCATGGAAGTTAAGCCCACTTCCTGAAACCGGTCGAAGATTTGAGGAATATCTTCTAGGCGAATGCCCCGCAGTTGCAGGTTTTGCCTTGTGGTAATATCAGCATTGCCATCTTCTCCATAGTTTTCGGTCGTTTCCGCTAACACCCGCATTTGCTCGGAGGTGAGGATACCGTTGGGCATGCGCATCCGAAGCATGAATTTTCCTGGAGTAACAGGCCGGAAGAAGATTCCTAGCCATTTGAGCCGTTGGTCTCGGTCCGTTTCATCTATAGATTCCCAGCCCATTTGAGCGAATTGTTTGAGTTGTTCTTTGACGGCTAAACCGTCTTTTTCAGCTTTAAAGCGTTCAAATTTATTGAGCGTTTCAGTAGAGGGGACGGTTGTCATACAAAACAGCCTCTTTAAATTAGGTAAGAATTGATCTGGGTCTGCTCCGCCGTGAATTTAGCTAGTATGTTAGGGAGATCGATCGTAGAATTTCGTATTTCAAATCACAAAATATTTCGTTTTATGAACTTTTTGTATGACTAAAGTGTAAAAATCGCATAATCAAGGGGGACGAGAAGTCCTGGAAACCTTATCTGATGAGTGTTAAGGATGAAAAATGACCTAGGACGCAATTGTAAAGAATCGCAAAGAATCTGTAGAAAAGATTAATAATTTAAGGATAAGGGCAATGGCAGAGGATTTAAGGAAACCACAAACGGAAGAGACGATTGAGGATGATCCTTTAACACAACTGCGTAATTTACTCATTCCTCCGGAAAGTAATGAGTCTCAAAAAGAACTCAATAAATTAAAAGAGCTGAAGCAAGAGTTGGCGAGTTTGCAGAACCAACAGCCAGATTTGGAGGAGTTAACGCAGGTTTTAGTACCGTTAGTGGGAGAGGAGGTGAAGCGGTATTTAATGCGATCGCCGACTGCCCTAATGCAATGGCTCGATCCAGCCCTAACGCGCACCATTAAGGAAAACAAGCAGGAAATTGCCGAAACGATGATTCCCCTACTGCCAAAATCCAATCAGGGGATGCTGTCTCCAGCAACTTGGGATCGGCTGCTGGATGAACTGCTGCGAGGAGTTGAAGATCGTCTTGAAGAGTCCCGGAAAGAGTCAGATAAGAAAACTGGCCAGAAGTTTGAGCAGTTCCTACGAACCGATTTAATGGAGTATATCCAAAGTCACTCAGAAGAAGTCGTGCATTTAATTTTACCACAATTAGTGCCGCCTCTGCAAAAACAACTTAAACGTGCCCTCAAACCCTATTTAGAAAAGCAACAGGAACTCCTAGAAACCCAATTACAACAGCAGTTGATTGATTGGATGACGCAAAGATTTCAAGAGTCGCGGGAAGAGTTAGTAACTTTACTTACTCCCAAGGAACAGCCCGCGTTGCCTTCGGTGCAAGATCTGCAACCCGAAATTGCGGCTCAAGTGAAGAGTCAATTGTCTGAGCATTTATCGGAGTATGTGCAAAACCAACCCCTTCCCGATTCTTCTGAACTGGTTAAAACTTTACAGCCAACCTTAGAGAGCTTCATTGTGCAACGGGTGGAGCAAGTTCAAGGGGAATTAATTGGACAGATAAAACTACCCGAAAGTCCGGATATGCAACAATTGCAGTCCGTTCTTTTAGCTCAGTTAGAAGGATTGGTTGAACAAAAGATTCAGAGTCAGTTAGATGCGTTAGTGGCTGAAAAGCTCGAATCAGCTCTAGCCCAATTACCTCCAGCGACTGAACCCCCAGAGCAACAGACACCAGAGGAATTAATGGCACTGCTGAGTCCGCAGATTGAAGCGTTAATTGTGGATAAAGGTGAGGCTGGAGAAAGTCAACCCGCCCCTGCTTTACCTGCAACCTTAGTCTTTAAGGAAAAAGTGGAACGTCTGCGCTCTGGGGGGATTTCCACGGTATGGTTGGTGGTTATTGCGGCAGTTGTGGCGATCGCCTTTTTGCCTCTCGGTTGGTTGGTCTATCGCTCTGTCCGAGAAACCCGCTTAAGTCTTGAACTGACGGCAGTTTTGGCCAATTCACCCACCCTATCGCCCTATCGGTTAGACGCACAAGTGAAAGGGGATGGGGTAATGTTAACGGGACAATTGCCCGATCCGAGTTTACAGAAAACCGTGGAAGAGGTGATGCAGGAAAATGCCCCCAATTTAGCCCTGGATAATCAAGTCGAAATTGTTGCTGCGCCTCCGACTGCGGAAAAAATTCAGGCGGAAGTCACCAGAGTCGAGGCAAGTTTGGATCGTTTAGATAGCATTTCGATTTCTGCTGAATATGCTAATGGAGAAGTTACGATAAAAGGAACAGTGATTCAATCCGCCGATGCCACTCGCATTACCCAAGCCTTTACTGAAATTCCTGGAGTTAAAGCAGTCACCAATACGGTGCAAGTCCAGCCCCCAGAAATTCCGATTCGGATTTATTTCACAGTGAATTCTGCTGAGTTGCCGACGGCAGATATCCGAGTAAAAATTATTCCGTTGGTAACGCTGTTAAAACGCTATCCAGAATTAAAGATTAAGATTGTCGGCCATATTAGTCCCAATCAGGAGGAAGAAAAAGGGCAAGCGTTGAGTCGTCAACGGGCGGAAGCCGTGCGAAAGGTACTGATTCAGCAGGGAATCGATCCGAAACGGCTTCTGGTAGAGGCGATCGCCTATCCTCCAGCGGATGTCAATCCTAAGCAAGCCGATTGGTTAAAGCGAGCAGTTGTCTTTTATCCTCAGTAATTGTTATTTATGAATGTTCAACCATGAAGATAGAAGATAGTGAAGCATCTGCAAGTGATATCAAGTCCGATGAATAAGTTACGATATAAATGAAGAGTGTCCAAGCAAAGCAATGCCCCGACTCCTTAAGATAGTCCCCCACCAGAGTAGAGAGTCCCTGGGCGTAGCCTACCATCAAGCAAAAGAGGGCC
>NZ_JAQMUE010000024.1 GCF_028330985.1 Roseofilum reptotaenium CS-1145
CTCGATCAGCTAGAAGAAGTGTTGTACCAGCGCTGCCAAACCTTATTGAAACAGCCAGAATTAATTGGAGGGTTAACCGATTTTTACGGGTGGAGTGAACTCACTGCTATATCACAACTTATTCAACGGACTTGATATAACTTGTAAATACTATAGCGCGCAGCGCTATACATATTAATGCGATCGCTCCCCAGCAGCTCCAATTGCTTGTACTGGTCTTCCATATTCGGACAAGCAGGATAGCCGAAACTATAGCGGGAACCGTGATAGCGCTGTTTGAACATATCGCGCACATTATCGGGTTCTTCATCTCCAAAGCCTAATTCACGGCGAATTTTGGCGTGCAACCATTCCGCCATCGCTTCAGCAGTTTGCACCGCCATACCATGGAAATAAAGATAATCGGAATAGCGATCTCCTGCAAACAACTTCTGCGCGTTTCCGTTCCTACTTCTCTAACCGTAATTTCATGTATTAGACAAAAATCACTTGATTAGCAAAATCCTCTAGTTCTCCAATTTTGGCATACACTTCTAACTCCTCTACCGCATAGCCAATAGAGATTTTGGCACTGAGAAAGAAGATTCCTGTAAAATATTCGCCATTGTCACTACAATTTTTAGCTAAAACAAGAAAATCATGGTCAGTGGTTACCAGGGGAAGATTGAGTTGCACAGAGCGGCTCAAAATAATTTCATCAATAGCACTACTTCTATCGTCTTCTTGAGCCGTCAATACATCAACCCCCCTCAGTTGCAGACCAATTTTAATCGATCGATGAACTGGAGCATCAAAATAGTAAGAGATTGCCATTTTTAGTCCTACTATCCCCGTTTTGCCTGAATTTTTTGTTTGAAATTGGAGCTATGATGACCGACTCCCATTTGAATTAAGTCCGCTTGCAATGCTTGAATGGTTTGCTGTTCTTGAGCAATTTGGGCATCAATCTGGGGTTGATAGGTATAGTAATAGCTGAGGGCAGAGTAAATAGCGGCAAGGGAAATTTCAGGATGTTGAAAATGCAGTTCTTCAGGACTCCAGCCGTGGGCGTGTTTTTCTTGAATTAGTTGGGAAACGAACACACGACTATCCACAATTTTTGCCCGATTTTGAGCGTCAATTTCCAGGTATTGCCAAGTTACGGGGTTGTCTATGGTGAAGGTCATATTCAGGATAAGGTAAGAGTTGATGTTATTATAACGAAGTTCCTAGAAACCGGGTTTCTTAAGCTCTGATTCAGGGTATAATATTAGGTATATAGTCATGGAGAGGTTTAAAACTGGTACTTCAATACTGTCACTACTTTTGAAAAAGTGCGGAAATAGCCAGTATTTTTGGCCCTTTAGCTTCTACTGTTGAAGAATCCTCCCTGATAAAAGCTGTTTCACCGACAAATGAAATTTCCTTTTGAGGTGGGATATTAATTCTAATTACAGAATGTTCTTTGTATTTTATTGTATCAATTTTCATTAAAACTTGGGTCTTTAAGGCATTCGTTAATTCAGATCTTTTTATTGTATTAATTAGTACTCCAACATAATCTTCTAGAGTTTTACCTAAAATGTTAGCTTCTCTATCAATGCCCACAACATATCTACCACTAATTTCAATTGAATGAAGACCATCTAACTTTTCGATTTTGTCTGCATCTTGCTTTTTATCAGCTACCCCAAGAAAAATATATCCATTTTCTTGAGGGTCAGAATTAGCAATACCGCAAATTGTTTCAACAAGTCTCTGCAATAAATTATCATTTAGTTTTCTAGCACTTGGGTTTAAATCTAGCAAACCTTGCTTACATTCGTATTTTGCAGTTTCTATACAAGAACGAAGCAATGAATTCTTGAAAGTTTGTATTAAATCAGCACCTTGTCCCAGAGTTGATTTATCTTTTTGGGCAAAGTAGTCTTGTATCAATCCCTTTGTTTTCTTAATATTAGTTATACGACCTTTTGTCGTTTTATAGCGTTTACTAATTTCTAGATTTTTTTGCAAATTTTCAAGTGAATGCATAATTTCTTGGAGATTTGCAGGTAATAGATCTAAATCAATCACCAATTCAAAAAAAGTCATAAATATTGTATAAAAAGCCTGTGGTATTGGGTTTGTAGCTCCTGGATTAACCAGTTGTTGTAAGCATTTATTATCACAACTATAGGTTTCAATTGTTTCTACGAGAACAGAGAAAGTTTTAACAATTTGTTCTTCCAGTAAACCAGAACCATGACTGGCAAGTGCTTTCTCTATTGACTGAAACTCTCTACTTTCTTCATCATAGAGACTATCCATCAGTTCTTTGCTGACTTGTATGGGTTTACCGAGTAATATTGATGCTGCAATATCTGCTATCATAGCTTCATCTTCACTATCACGAAGTTGACGTGGCGTAAGAATTCCTTGTTTGCACCATAAAGTTTCTTCGGCTTGAATTCTATAACCTTGATGATTGCGTTTTGAATCAATACTGACTTGGGGCATATCACAAAGGTAAAGTGTTTTCTGCGAATCATCCCCCCGCAACTGCATAGCAATTTTACGAACTACTTCTGAGAAGGATGTTGTCACACCTGCTTGTCGTCTCTCTTGATTACTTAAATGTTTGCCACCAGAATTTATTCTGCCAAAGACTTCTATGATATCACTTTCATCCATTGCAGTATAGATCGTTACTGCCAGTTGATAGTCTAAAATATCTGTACATTCTGTAACAGATAAGTAATTGTCATGTTCAACAACTTTAAATTTGCCTTCATCTGCATATTGTTTTGCAGTTGAATACTTGTTTATATCGAAATAATGTCCATTAAATGGAAATGAATTTTCAATAAAACTACAAATTGCATTAAGTCGCTGCATCCCATCAATGATTTCATGAATTTTCTCTCTACCACCATGATTTTGAGGTCGTTCAGCTAGTAGAATTAAGGGAATTGGATATCCATTTAAAATACTTCCAATTAATTTTTCTTTCTCTTCAACTGACCAAATTAATTTTCTTTGATACTTTCTGTTTACGAATAAGCTTCCTGATCGATAGAGTCGATAAGCCTCAGTCACTGTCATGCCACGTGGAACAATGCTCATCCGTGAAATCCCCTGAACTCAGTATTTTTCTATTTAAACCACTTGGTTACCCTTAAAAAGGATAGCAGAAAGCAAAAATAGCTCCTTCCCCTCCCTGTGTGTTCAAGAGAGGGGAAGATGTCAAAGGTGCTTATGGGCTAAAGTATTTAGAAACTGGATGGTGGGTGATAATCGCGCTTGTTGATTGTTCGGGATAGATTTGTTCGCTCTCATCCATATACATATTAATGCGATCGCTCCCCAGCAGCTCCAATTGCTTATACTGGTCTTCCATATTCGGACAAGCAGGATAGCCGAAACTGTAGCGGGAACCGTGATAGCGCTGTTTGAACATATCGCGCACATTATCCGGTTCTTCATCTCCAAAGCCTAATTCGCGGCGAATTCTGGCGTGCAACCATTCCGCCATTGCTTCGGCAGTTTGCACCGCCATACCATGGAAATAAAGATAATCGGAATAGCGATCGCCGGCAAACAACTTCTGCGCGTATTCCGTCGCCACTTCTCCCACCGTTACCGCGTGCATCGGGAACACATCCATCACCCCGCTCTCCTTCGGTGCAAAGAAATCGGCAATACACAAGCGACGGGAGCGTTTTTGCCGGGGAAACTCAAAAGTGTATTTCACCGTTTTCGCCATTCCCCCATTCATTTCCTCGGCATCATAAACAAACACCGTATTGCCTTCCGACTGAGCGGGAAAATAGCCATAAAGCGCTTGGGGCTTCAAGATATTTTCGTTGAGAATCTTCTCTTTCCACTCGTCTAAGATGGGATAGACTTTCTTTTGCAAGAACTCATCGTATTCTTCGCGGGACTTATCCTTCGGCTTGCGGAACTGCCATTGTCCCACAAACAAAGCTTGCAAATCTAAATACCAAAACACCTCTTCTAAAGGAATATCTTCCGGCTGTAAAATCTGATTCCCCCAGAAAGGAGGAGTCGGACGGGGAATATCAATGTCCACGGCTTCCGAACGTCGGGTATCAATCACCTCGGGTTCTGAGGGTTCTGATGGTGCTGCCGTTTCTTCTCCCGTTTCCTCTACTGCATAGCGATTGCCATTGCCATTGCCCTCTTCATCCAAAAAGCCTTGGGAATCATCCCAATTATTTTCCGCTTTCGCTGGCATCAACTTGTCCATAAACGTCAAGTCAGAAAAGGCATCTTTTCCGTAAATCACTTGACCTTTATAGGCATTTTGGCAATCTTGATAGACAAACTTAGGCGTTAGAGCAGCTCCCCCCAAAATCACAGGAACCGTAATTCCTTGCTCGTTAAACACCTCCAAATTATCTTTCATAAACGCCGTCGATTTCACGAGCAAGCCACTCATGGCAATACAGTCGGCGTTATGCTCGCGATAGGCATCAATAATGTTATCGACAGGCTGTTTAATGCCCAAGTTAACAACTTTGTAGCCGTTATTGGACAGAATAATATCCACCAAATTCTTCCCAATATCATGGACATCCCCTTTCACCGTGGCAATCACAAAGATTCCTTTGGAACTATTTCCCGATTCTGATGTTTCCATGAGCGGTTCCAGAAAAGCTACCGCCGATTTCATAGTTTCTGCTGATTGCAACACAAAAGGAAGTTGCATCTGTCCTGAGCCGAACAAATCCCCAACGACTTTCATGCCATCGAGCAGAAAGACGTTGATAATTTCTAGGGGCGGATACTGTTCTAAAGCCTTTTTCAAGGAATCTTCCAAACCAATACGCTCGCCGTCGATGATATGGTTTTTCAGGCGCTCTTCAATAGGCAGATTTTCATCCACGGAGCGATCGCGCTTCGCCTTTTTCCCGGCAAACATTTTGGTCAGTTCAGCCAGGGGATCGTAGGTGCAAATGTCGCCATCAAATTCCCGTTGGTCGTAGATGAGTTTGCGGCAAACTTCTTGATGTTCCGGTTCAATTTTCGCCAGGGGTAGAATCTTGCTGGCACTGACAATGGCGCTATCTAATCCCACTTGCATGGCTTCATGCAAGAACATGGAGTTGAGGACAATCCGGGAGGCGGCGTTTAAGCCGAAGGAGATGTTGGAAACACCGAGTAAAACATGACATCCTGGTAATTCCGATCGAATCCGGCGAATCGATTCTATGGTTGCTTTTCCGTTTTCCCGGTCTTCTTCGATCCCAGTGGAAACCGGTAGCGCTAGAGTGTCAAAGAATATTTCGTGAGCAGGGATTCCGTACTCAACGGCTTGATTATAAGCCCGTTTTGCGATTTCAAACTTCTTATCCGCCGTTCGTGCCATACCATCCTCATCAATGGTTCCCACAACCACACCAGCGCCATATTTTTTCGCCAGTTCTAAGACTTTCAAAAATCGGGGTTCTCCATCTTCGTAGTTGGTCGAATTGAGGATACATTTTCCGCCAGCCACTTTTAACCCCGCTTCCATTTTTTCCCACTCGGTGGAATCTAACATTAAAGGCAGGGTATTATTGTTGACCAAACGGGAGGCGAGTTCGTTCATATCGCGCACCCCATCTCGACCCACATAATCGACGTTTACATCTAAAATATGGGCCCCTTCTTTGACTTGGGCTTTACCTAGAGAAACCAAGCCATCCCAGTCTTCATTATTGAGCAGGGTACGGCATTTTTTGGAGCCACTGGCGTTGAGTCTCTCGCCGACAATCAGGAAGGAATTATCTTGTTCGTAGGGTTGGGGACTATAAATGGAAGCGGCTGAGGGTTCAAATACGGGATTGCGTTCTTTGGGTTTCAGGGTAGCGCCAATTTCTGCTAATTGTTGAATATGATCGGGACGGGTTCCACAGCATCCGCCAATCACTTGCACGCCCCAATCTTCAACAAACCGATTGAGAGCCATGCGTAACTCCATGGGGGTGAGTTTATAATGGGCATGACCGCCAACATTTTCCGGGAGTCCGGCGTTGGGAATACAGGAAACGATGAAAGGGGAATGCTCGCAGAGATATTTAATATGATCGGCCATGCGATCGGGGCCGGTGGCGCAGTTTAAGCCTAAGATATCAATATTGTAGGGTTCAAGAATAGTTAAAGCTGCGCCAATTTCGGAACCAACTAACATGGTTCCCATGACTTCCATGGTGATGGAAACCATGATTGGGCGGCGTTCTCCTTTGCGTTCAAAAACAGTTTCTACGGCATTTAATGCGGCTTTTATTTGTAGAACGTCTTGACAAGTTTCAATAATAAAGAGGTCTACATCCCCATCATATAATCCTTCGGCTTGTTCGATAAAGGCGGCTTCTAAGGTATCAAAATCAATATGTCCCAAGGTGGGTAATTTGGTCGTCGGCCCCATGGAACCAGCCACAAACCGGGGTTTGTCTGGGGTAGAAAATTCGGCCGTGATGCTTTTCGCCAGTTCTGCGGCGGCTTTATTGAGTTCGTAGGCTTGGTCGGCTAAATCATATTCAGCGAGGACGATAGATGCAGCACCAAAGGTATCGGTTTCAATCACATCACATCCAGCACTGAGGAAATCACGGTGAACTTTGGCGATCGCCTCTGGCTTAGTTTTGATTAAATATTCATTACATCCTTCATATTCTGGGCCTCCAAAGTCATCTGCGGTTAAGTTTTGGACTTGGAGATTGGTTCCCATCGCGCCATCAAACACGATGACGGGACGTTCTGGACTGTGTAGACGGTTCAGGAAGGCACTATTCATGGGAACGATTTTGAAAAAGTTGACAAGCTTATTTCTTTATTGTACTGGCGATCGGGAGATGGGGGAATAGTAGGAGACTTTAGACACGCGGATGTGATATGAAATCCTTAGATGTTTGCTAGGGATAGAGGAGATCCATGATGTATGATTTCACAATCATTGGTGGCGGAATTGTTGGTTTAGCCACAGCGATGGCATTGAACAATCGTTTTCCGAATGCCCAAATAGCGGTATTAGAAAAGGAGCCTCAATTAGCTTTCCATCAAACCGGGAATAATAGTGGGGTTATTCATTCGGGAATCTATTATAAACCGGGAAGCTTGAAAGCGCGGTTTAGCCGTGCCGGAGCAAAATCTATGGTGGAGTTTTGCCAACAGCATGATATCCCCCATGAGGTTTGCGGCAAAGTGATTGTTGCTACAGCACAAGAGCAGTACCCCCAATTAGAAAAGCTCTATCAGCGCGGGTTGGACAATGGGTTAGAAGTGGCGAAAATCACGCCAGAAGAAGTGCGGGAAATTGAACCCCATGTGCGCTGTTTAGCCGGAATTAAGGTCACATCAACCGGCATTGTTGACTATCGCCAAGTTTGTGAAAAATATGCCTATTTGATTACCCAATCTGGGGGGGAGATCCACCTGAATACCAAGGTGGAAAACTGGCAAGACAGGAAAGAAAGCATTATTTTAGATACCTCTAAAGGGGAAATTGAAGCCAAATTTGTGATTAATTGTGGGGGGTTATTTAGCGATCGCCTCACCCAGATGAGTGGGATGCAACCCCAAGCTAAAATCATTCCATTTCGCGGTGAATATTACGAATTAAAGCCCGAAAAACGCTCTTTGGTCAAAAATCTCATTTACCCAGTTCCCAATCCACAATTCCCTTTTTTAGGCGTTCACTTTACTCGCATGATTGATGGTTCTGTCCATGCCGGCCCCAATGCGGTGTTAAGTTTAAAACGGGAAGGCTATCGAAAAACGGATATCAATCTGGCTGATGTGGCTGAAATGCTAATGTATCCTGGATTGTGGAAACTCGCAGCTCAACATGGCAAAGAAGGGGTTAAAGAAATTATCCGTTCCTTTAGTAAGACTGCTTTTGTCCATAGTCTGCAACAATTGATTCCCGAAGTGCAAGCTGAAGATGTAATTCCCACCCATGCTGGGGTGCGCGCTCAAGCTTTGAAACCTGATGGGGGACTGGTGGATGATTTTTTGATTGTCCAGGATAACCGGAAAATGCATGTTTGTAATGCCCCTTCTCCGGCTGCGACAGCTTCCCTAGAAATTGGTCAGGAAATTGCCGCACAAGTTCCTGAACTTGATTGAGTTCATCAATATTAATAAATGGTCAAATAGTGATATATATCGGATGACGTTGAAGTAGGACGATAAAACACATTTCTTAAGCTCTCATGCAGTAAGCACACTTGACAAGTGCTACAAATTGTAGAGTTTAAATCTTGTAACTCTCCATTTTATCTAAAATTTAAATGAAGACAATCAGTAAAAGTCTTTTGCTAGAAAGATCTGTCTCCTATCCGGCAAAGGGCTTTTTTCGCCAATGATACACTGGATGGAGAACCTGCATGGGCATTGCCACTGTTAACCCAGCAACGGGAGAAACTTGCGAAACCTTTTCCTCGCTCACAGATGCTGAACTAGAGCAGAAATTGGCTTTAGCACAACAAGCCTTTTTAGAGTATCGTCAGACTTCCTTTTCCCAAAGAGCGACTTGGCTCAAGCAAACAGCCGATATTGTGGAAGCAGACGCGGAAAGGTTTGGCAAAATTGTTACTATAGAAATGGGGAAACCCATTAAACAAGCGATCGCCGAAGTGAAAAAATGTGCCTTGGTTTGTCGCTACTATGCCGAGAACGCCAAAAATTTCCTCAGTCCCACCTATACCGAAACCGATGCGAGTCAAAGCTTTGTCGCTTACCATCCCTTGGGAGCCATTCTAGCAGTGATGCCTTGGAATTTTCCCTTCTGGCAAGTATTCCGCTTTGCGGCTCCCGCACTAATGGCTGGTAATGTGGGACTGCTCAAACATGCCTCCAATGTGCCCCAATGTGCGATCGCCCTGGAAGAGATTTTTACCCAAGGGGGTTTTCCTCCAGGAGCGTTCCAAACTTTGCTAGTTGGAGCAGATAAAGTCGCCCAAATTGTTGCTGATGACCGGGTAAAAGCCGCGACTTTAACCGGCTCAGAACCCGCTGGAGCGAGTTTAGCCTCCATTGCCGGAAAACACATTAAAAAAACTGTCCTGGAACTCGGTGGAACTGACCCCTTCATTGTTTTAGAGAGCGCCGATCTGGAGGCGGCTGTCGCTACGGCTGTGATCGCTAGACTGCAAAACAATGGCCAATCTTGCATTGCGGCTAAACGGTTTATTCTGCTTGAGGCGATCGCCGATCGCTTCCAAAATACCTTGTTAGAACAATACCGTCAATTGAAGATCGGTGACCCCATGGACGAGCTGAATGATATCGGCCCCTTAGCGACTCCCAGCATCCTCACAGAACTCGATCAGCTCGTGCAAGCCTGTGTCAGTCAAGGTGCAGACGTTATTATTGGCGGTCAACCCTTGAGCGATCGCCCTGGGAACTACTACCCGCCCACCATTTTAGCCAACATTCCCCCCGGAACTCCCGCAGATACCGAAGAATTTTTCGGCCCTGTTGCCTTACTGTTCCGAGTCAGAGATATTGACGAAGCCATTACCCTGGCTAACTCCACGTCCCTAGGACTAGGGGCTAGCGCTTGGACCAATAATGAACCAGAGCGCGATCGTCTAATTCGCGACCTAGAAGCTGGAGCTGTCTTCATCAATGGCATGGTCAAATCTGACCCCCGTCTCCCCTTCGGTGGCATCAAGCGATCGGGCTACGGCCGAGAACTGAGCGTCGAAGGCATCCGAGAATTTGTCAACCTCAAAACCGTTTGGATCAAGTAGAGGTAAGGGAATAGGGAATAGGGAATAGGGAATAGGAAAAACCGTATTTTCCTTATCTCCCCATCCCCCCATCTCCCTATCCCCCTATCCCCCCATCTCCCTATCCCCCTATCCCCCCATCCCATTCCCATGAATACCGCAGAATTACTAATCCGTTGTTTAGAAAACGAAGGCGTTAAATACATCTTTGGACTTCCTGGAGAAGAAAATATGGCAGTGTTAAAAGCACTGACTAAATCCTCCATTCAATTTATTACCACCCGCCACGAACAAGGCGCAGCCTTCATGGCCGATGTTTATGGTCGTCTCACGGGTAAAGCTGGCATTTGCCTGTCCACCCTTGGCCCAGGAGCCACAAACCTAATGACCGGGGTTGCTGATGCCAACCTTGATGGCGCTCCCCTAGTCGCCATTACCGGCCAAGTGGGGACAGACCGGATGCATATTGAATCCCATCAATATCTCGATCTGGTCTCCATGTTTACTGCTGTAACCAAGTGGAATACCCAAATTGTGCGCCCCAGCAATACGAGGGAAATTGTGCGCCGAGCCTTCAAAATTGCCCAAACGGAAAAACCGGGAGCAGTTCATATTGATTTACCCGAAAATATTGCTGACATGCCAGCAGAAGGCGACCCCTTAAAACGAGATAAAATAGATAAGTTTTATTCGGCTTATCATAGCCTCAATGAAGCCGCTTTAGTGATTTCTAAAGCCAAATTCCCCATGATTTTAGTGGGCAATGGAGCCATTCGAGCTAATGCTCACGAAGCCCTAACAGAGTTTGCTACCCATTTGAATATTCCAGTGGCTAATACCTTTATGGGCAAAGGCGCAATTCCCTATACTCATCCCTTATCCCTCTGGACAACCGGATTAAAACAACGAGATTTTATCAGTTGTGCTTTTGATCGTACCGATTTAGTGATTGCTATTGGCTACGATTTGATTGAATATTCCCCGAAAAAATGGAATCCTAATAACAAAATTCCTATCATTCATATTGGGGCCAAACCAGCCGAAATTGATAGCAGCTATATTCCCGAAGTGGAAGTGGTAGGAGATATTTCAGATTCACTTTTGGAAATTTTGCGGCGCTGCGAGCGGTCAGAAAAACCCGATCCCTATATTCATCAATTGCGCTCGGAAATTCGTGAAGATTACGAACAATATGCCAACGATCCAGGGTTCCCAGTCAAACCCCAAAAAATCATCTATGATTTGCGGCAAGTGATGGAGCCAGAAGATATTGCTATTTCGGATGTGGGCGCTCACAAAATGTGGATGGCTCGCCATTATCACTGCGATCGCCCCAATACCTGTATTATTTCTAACGGATTTGCAGCCATGGGAATTGCCATTCCAGGGGCGATCGCCGCGAAGCTAGTTTATCCCGATCGCAACGTTGTCGCCGTTACTGGTGATGGGGGATTCATGATGAACTGCCAAGAACTCGAAACCGCTCTGAGAGTGGGAACCCCCTTTGTGACTATCATCTTTAATGATGGCGGTTATGGCTTAATTGAGTGGAAGCAGGAAGACCAATATGGCGAATCTGCCTTCATTAAATTTACTAACCCTGATTTCGTTAAATTGGCGGAAAGTATGGGATTAAAAGGATACCGAGTAGACGCTTCGGAAAACTTATTACCCATCCTCAAAGAAGCTTTAGAACAAGACGTTCCTGCTGTGATTGACTGCCCTGTAGATTATCGAGAAAATGCTCGCTTTAGCAAAAAATCCGGGGGCTTAAGTTGTCCTATTTAGATGCTTTAGGGTATGGAGATCGCTTGTAAGGTAAACTTGCAGGCGATCGCTATATCAATTAAAAATTAAAAATGGGTATGGCTTATAGCGCAAAGTGCTGTATTGCCTACTGCCTATTGCCTATTGCCTATTGCCTATTGCTTTGCGCTATATTACAAAATAGTTAGATAAGTTTCTGTTGGAGTAATCGGTAAAGGTTTTAAAGTACGATTATTTAAGTCTATTTCTAAACCTAACAATTCCAAGGGAATAACACCTAAAAGAGGGTCTCGACCTCCTGGTAATGCTAAACACTCAAAGGTTCCTTGGCGATCGCCAATTGATAGGGTCGCATCCCGGAAAATCCCAGCTTTACCGATTCCCATAGCAGTTGCCACGTCAACTTCCCGCAGAAGTCTGAGTCCGAGTTGAGCGATCGCCTCTTCTGGCAAGCATAAGGTCGTCGCACCAGTGTCAACTAATACGTCTTTTAGAGTGATTGACCGGATTTGATCTTCAGCAATTACCCCAGCTTCTGCTAAAATCTCATCAGCGCGATTGGTAACGGTTAGGTTGGTGAATACTTTTCCCATGCTACTGTCCTTCGTCTGGCTCATGTTGGTTCACTCTGTTGATCTTAGTACTGTATTTTTGCTAGGGAACGAAAGATTACATTCATTACAGATTTCTACAGGCAATCGCTGCTCTCTTCATCCGTAAATACAGGCGGCCAAATTTCGTTAATTTTTATTGACCAACCTGGTAAAAGTTTGGGAATCGTTAGCTCTTGTTTATCTCGTAAAACAATCGGTTCAGCATTCGCGCGATAAACGGTTACTGTTTGCCGATCGGGATCGATCAGGAGACCAACCAAACTACCGAGACTGAGGAATAATTTAACTTTGTCTTCGAGTGATTTTATGCGATCGCTTTGAGATTTGATTTCAACGACTAAATCGGGAACCAGATCGCCGAAATAACGAGGGGTTGTTTTCAGTCGTGCAGCACGTACAAAGGAAACATCCGGTGCTTTGAGGTCTCTATTGGGTAAGATGAAGCCACCAGAGGAATTAAAAACTCGTCCTAAACGTCGAGGATAAACCCAAATTGCGAGTAAACTAGAGAATAGAACGGTTATTTCACTAGAAACAATATCTGAAGGCCCCATAACAATAATTTTTCCATCTTCAAGTTCTAAACGGTAATCTTGGCCAGATGCCTCGAGAATAGCCTGTACTTTTTCAAGGTCTTTTATGCTCATGCATGACATAATTGAATCTCCTGGATAGGCGACAAGAGCTATGTTAATTCTAGCGATGCACGCTGGTAATGGGTAATTGGAACCTCGATAATGGGTAATGCTGGTTTTCGTTTAAAATCGCTAAGTGCTGTATATTAAATATGCAGAGGTTAAATGTATCAAGTTATGGCTGAGTTAAATCGGGTCATTCGGATACTGAAAAATCAATTACGAGCCATATTATCCAATCCTATCCGGACTCGGCTTCTCGATCCCTATTATCGGTTTCAATCCTTGGAAGAAATCGCTTTAGCAGCTCAATTTGGGGTTAAAATTGATGTCAATCAAGCCACGGTAGATGATTGGTTACGGTTACCTCTTTTATCGATTCATCAGGCGCGATCGCTCGTTACTCTCACTCAAACAGGAGTACAATTCTACCGTTTAGAAGATATTGCTGCAGCCCTAGCTTTACCCGTGAAACGATTACGTCCAATTGAGCCGATTTTACAGTTTTGTTATTACGATCGCAGCCTGGAGTTAAATGTGAATCAAGCTTCTTTAGAGGAACTTTTACAAATTCCTGTCATCGATCGCCCTCTGGCTGAAGCAATGATTACCCAGAGAGAGCATCAGAGAGACTATCAAGATTGGGTGGATTTTCAACGTCGTCTAAGTTTATCTGGAGAGCAAATTACGGCCTTGCTCCCCTATTTACGATTTATTGCGTCTAAATCAATCAATGACGAATAATGTCTAGACGATCTAGGGGCCAAAAGCGAACAACAGCGCGACCTATAATATTTTCCTGGGGTAAGAACTTCCAAATATGGGAATCATTACTATCGTTGCGGTTGTCTCCCATAACAAACAATCGTCCTTCGGGAACTTGTTCTGGCCCCCACTGATATTCTGGCGGTTCAGCAATATAATCTTCTTGAATGGGTCGATCATTCAGATACACTTTACCTCCAGAAACTTCGATAGTCTGCCCCGGTTGACCAATAACTCGTTTAATAAAGGCTTGATCTTTGCGATATCCTTGAGCTTGGAGTTGGGGTGGGGGTTCAAAAACAACAATATCACCCGTTTCAGGGGGATGGAAATGATAGGAAACCTTTTCAATCACCAGGCGATCGCCGACTGCTAAGGTAGGAAACATAGAATCTGACGGAATAAAGCGGGGTTCGGCGATCGCTGTCCGCACCAATAGAGCTATAATCGCTGCGATCGCGATAATCACCACATTTTCCCGGTGCTGATTCCATACTTTCCCCAAACCCGAAAGAGAGGATTTTGAAGGTTCTGTCATTTCAATTAATAATGAAAATTTTATATCACAAGTCTCTCATTTTACCTAATTGCAGGTTATTCTCGCAATACCTATCGTCAAACGTTACTTCTTTTCGAGGGGATATACTCTAGGAGCAAATTTGCTCCTAGGGAAAAAGTCAGCAAATCTTATTAAGGATGAGGGGCACTCGGATCTAAGAGGTGCTGTTTATAAGCTGCCCATCCACCATATTTAGAAATATCTGGCCAACCATAGCTTTCAATCAGTTTTTGAGGGTAAAGCATAGCAGAAATTTCTGAGCCATCTTCTAGTTTTATTTGACCTTCATATAATCCAGGCGGTTCATTGGCCATCAGATTATTATATTGCTCAATCGTAAGTTCATAAATTTCTCCCGGAATCGAAATTCCACCTTCAGAAACCTCATAAATTCCTGGATGCAAATCGTCAACAGAATAGAGGCGATAGAGCGGTAAAGTTTGGGTGGCACAAATCAAATTTGCACCTTGAAGATTTTGATGATCGGGTTGTCCAGTAAGGGCTGAACCACAAATAAAAAAATGTTTAGTGTCTACCATGGTTTAAGAGATTTTCAATGTATATTAGACTGGCTAAATTCCATTCTATTTTAACAATAAGAAACTGACTTGTAAACAGCCAACGATCACCCCTAATATGCCACCTAAGTTCACAATGGCTTGTAATTCACTGCGGACAATTCCATTAATTGCCATTTCTAAATTAGCGGGAGAAGTGGAATTAACACGGTCGATAATCACCTGATCGATATCTAAAATGGGAATAACTTGGGCAATAATCAATTCCATATCTTTTTCTAAGTAGCGGTCTAAAACCAGCGCTAGTTCTTGGCTAACAATTTCTAAGGACGATTGCATAATACTCGAATTTTGCAGTCGAGTTAAGATTAAAGTCGCAATATTTTCCCAGTTAATAGAGTTACCTAAACCTTGAATTAAGTCTGATCCTCGTTCTTGTAAATAAATTCTGACACTGTGCCGGATATTTTTACGCAGTTGTCGCACGGTGAGAACGGGTAAATTTTGTAGGGAAAGACTTTGTAACCATTGTTTAATCTTACGCTGAATCGCTAAAGCATCTATGAGTTCTTTTATTTTTTGGTTAGCTTCTTCCCGTTCATCTAAACAGTAGTTGCGGAGACGATGTAAGGCGTTTTTTAGCCCTAGGAGGTTGGCAACGACCCAGTAAGTGCCGCTGGTTTTTTCTCGAAATCCTTCATCAATGATTTGAATATTGTAGTCCGTGAGAAAGTCAATTAGGGCTTGGCGAATGGTATTCGGGGGACAGACGACATGAAAGAGCCATTCACACAGCGATCGCGCCTGAACTTCCGTTAAACTAAAATCTAACAAGACTTGATCGAAGATATGATTAATCTGGTCTTCAAGAAAATCTTCTCGCCGAGCTAACACCCGAATTAAGCGGGGTAGAGATTGACCCAGTAAATCTTTGAGGATGCCAGCGAGAATTTTAATTGTTTTTTGTTCTTTATCGGCCTCTAGCTGCTTTAGGGCTAACTGGAGTAACCAGAGAATAGCCGCTTGAGTGCGCTCAGTTTGTAATAAGCGACGGGCTAAATTTTGGAGTTCCCTGGGGGTGAGTAAAGACCCCATGATCGTATCAGCAACTCTTTGAGCTAACCGTCCTTGGTTACTGGGAATTAAACCGGGAGTAAAGGGGAGTTTCCGTTTACCAATATAAATCGCTCGATAGGGACGAAAGAGCATTTTAATGGCTAAATCATTGGTAAAGTAGCCAATAATGCCACCGGCAATGGGAGGAGTGATGTATATCCAAAGATCTAGAAAACGCAAGGCTAAGACTAGGAATCAAGAGCAATAGTGGGAGCATGGAATCCCCCTTTTGAAAAAGAGGGAGGAAAGGCGAGCCGCTCATTTGACCGTCGTTGATCTCGAATCATGGAGATAATCCTTTTCGAGAAAAGTTGTGAGTCCCTAAGACCACCAAAAGCGTTGTGTCTCGCAACGACGCGATGCTTCCCCCAAAGAAGCCAACAGATAATTCGGACTAGGGAAACACTTAACAAGTGTTATCGTTTTTGGCTCATGGTCTAATCACCTCTTAGTTAGATTTTTGGGAATCCAAGCTGCGTCTCTTTAGAGTGCAGAAGGTGACCAGATTTGGTAGCGACCAATACTCCCATCATACCGCCTGCGATCGGATAATGAACAGCGTGGGCAAATCCTGCTTGGTAGGCGAGTTTAACTTGTTCGGAGCCGAGGGGGAAGCGCTGGAGACTGGGGATAATGTAGGCGTATTCTTCTGTAAGTCCTTGTTGTTGGGCGTAAGGAACGACAATTTGATTCAGATACCACTGTTGAAATTGCTCGAGTAGGGGTTGGCTGGGACGATGGAAGTCCAGGATAGCAGCCGTTGCACCGGGTTTGAGGACACGATGGAGTTCTTGCAAGGCTTGGGGAATACTACAGACGTTGCGGAGTCCATAGCCCATGGTGGCAGCATTAAAGGTATGATCGCTGAAGGGAAGATGGAGGACATCCGCTTCCACCCACTCGATGGGAGTCCAGGTATAGTGATGTTGGGCGATCGCCAACAAATTCTGACAAAAGTCTACCCCATACACTTGACCGCTAGATCCCACTTGTCGAGCTAATAACCGCGTCAGATCGCCACTTCCACAGCATAAATCGATCGCCACCGAGCCGGGTTTTGCTCCACTCCACTGAACTGTCATTTGTTTCCAAATGCGATGTTGCCCTAAACTGAACCAGTCGTTCATCTGGTCATAAACTGGAGCAATACGATTAAAGATATCCTGAACCTGAGGCATGAGTCATTGAAAGGCAATAGGCAAATAAAGGCAATAGGCAATAGGCAAATAATTCAGAAGTCCCCGAGTCCCCCATCCTCTAACCCATGGCAGCAATGAGCAAACCCACAAGTTGGGCGGAGGTATGAATAGAGTTTTTTTCTTCCTCGTTCAGGTTATACGCTTGCGTCCATTGTAAGGAAAGCAGAGCTAAGAGTTTTTGCTGATAGTGGATGGGCATAGCCAGATGGGCCTTAATCGGGCCATCAGCAAGTTCTGAATATTGAAGGCTAGCCGAAGATAAGGCCTCTTGAGTTAAGGCATCTGTACTTAAGTCAAGAAGCTCATCGGTACTGCTATAACGACCCACAGGGGAAGCGAATGCACCATCTTTAATAATTTGTAGGATACACCCTTGGGTTTCAAAGGCTTGAGCAAACACTTCGGCGATCGCCCCTAAAGCGGTCTCTAACTCTTGAGGCTCTTCAGTTAACTTGACTAAAGTCGAGAGCAGTAGGGTTTGAGATTCACAAGCTTCTAACTCTTCCGTGCGCTGTTTGAGCAGATCGTAGGTTTGAGCCGCTCGATCAACCACTCCCTTTAATTCTGTAGGGTCCCAAGGCTTCGTAATATATTTATAAACCTGGCCGGAATTAATCGCTTCTACCAGGTCTTCTACATCCGTAAACCCAGTCAGAATAATCCGCATGGTATTCGGATATTGTTCGACTGTCTGACTCAGGAACTCTGTGCCCTTCATTTGGGGCATTCGCTGGTCAGAGATAATCACTGCCACTTCCCCTTCTGTGGCTAACACATTGAGCGCGTCTGCTCCACTTTCAGCTTTCGACACCTGAAATTCACGCCGAAAGGTTCGGTAAAGCAAGTCCAAATTATCCGGTTCATCATCTACGACGAGCATTTTTGGCTTTTTCCGTCGGCTCATACTCATAATTGGGGATCTAGTGGGCAATTGAGACCAGCACTGAACAACTGGTTAATCTTAATCATAATAGTTTTTGGATGGTTCTCCAACTGTATGATCGGGGAATGATTTAGCGATCGCCCAAATTTGGGTAGCTACTAATCTCTGTGCCTCCTACCCGGGTTTGTTGAGCTTCATCGAACTCTACCAGCCAACTGAGGACTTCACGGGGTTCTCCGATCGCCTGATTGTCCAGCCGAGCTGTTTCATTTAAATAGCCGAAGTAATGGCCCATGAGAAAATAAACCGCTACCATCGCTACAGCAGCCCCTGCCACTAGAACCCCAGCTAACATCAAAGAGAATTCCCGCGTATGAATCGCCGATTCCATTAGATGCAAAGACCAGGCTACTAAGGCAATGACAATTATGAGAATAATGATCATTGCTCGTTTAAGAAATGTAACAATTCCTGTATTGTAACAACTTATTGCAGGACTGTCGCGGTTCAATTCTTAAATTCTTCTAGAAATCTGTACTTTCTGAACAAGATGTGATATATATCACCTCGCCAGTTGTCTAATTTTCAAACCCTGGGCAATCAGATGCTCCTTAATTTGAGCGACAGACAGTTGGCCATAGTGGAGTAAAGAGGCTAAAAGGGCCGCCTCAGCCTTTCCTTCCGTTAACGCTTCATGGATATGTTCGCAGGTTCCCGCGCCACCCGAAGCAATCACCGGAATTTCCACAGATTCAGCAATGGTGCGGGTTAGCTCTAGATCGTAACCGGCTTGAGTGCCATCAGCATCCATACTCGTGAGCAAGATTTCTCCAGCCCCACGAGCTGCCACATCTTTAGCCCAGGAGAGTGCATCAAGCCCTGTATTCTCCCGTCCCCCGCGCACATACACATCCCATCCTGGATTCTCAGGATCGCTGCGTCGTTTAGCATCAATAGCAACAACAATACACTGATTTCCAAAGCGATCGCTGGCCCGATTTACCAAATCTGGGTCTCGGACTGCCGACGAGTTAATACTGACCTTATCCGCCCCGGCCCTTAACAAATTTTTAATCATTTCTAAGGATTGAATTCCCCCACCCACTGTCAGAGGAATAAACACCTGCTCGGCCGTCCGGTAAACCACATCCAGAATAATATCGCGGTCTTCATGAGTCGCCGTAATATCGAGAAACACCAACTCATCAGCCCCCGCGTCATTATAGACCGAAGCCAACTCCACCGGATCGCCAGCATCCTGAAGGTTAACAAAATTAATCCCCTTCACCACTCGTCCCGCCCTCACATCCAGACAGGGTAAAATCCGTTTAGCAACCATCTGCTTCCTCTTTTCTTCTGTTCAATAGTTGTCCCCAGACATCATACAGTGCCAAGCCTGGGTCATGGGTGAACCACTTTTCCTCTTCCCTATTCCTTAATTCCATAATTCCATGTAAACCTCTCAGGATTTGACCGGTTTAACGTCAACCTATTGTTTGGCTTCCCTCACAATGACAAAATACTGATATTGCTGTGAAAGACTAATTTATGCGTCTTCTATTTACCATTGCCCATTTTTATAACCCCCAAGGGTCTCAACGGCACGCTTCCCAACGTCCCGATCCCCAACCGCGCATCCAAGCGCTCACCTCAAGTCTGTCAGCTATTCATCAACTCTATAGCCAATTTCAATGCATGATTGACATTGCTCAAAGGGTCGTTGTACCGAGCAATCAACAATACACGAATCATATTGATATCGTGATTTGTACTACTGGGGAATACCATCTACTCAAACAACTACCTATCCCTCAGGAGTATTACCATCACCATGCAACCCAATGTGAACCGATGCTTCTCGGTTTTGAATGTCAAGCCGTATTGCGCAGCAACCTTGGCTGTTATGATTATTACTGTTTTCTAGAAGACGACTTAATCTTATCTGACCCCTGGTTTTTTGTTAAACTGATTTGGTTTAATCGGATTACTGGCGATCGCAACCTTCTGCAACCCAACCGCTACGAGAGCGCCATCGGCACTACATTCCGCAAGGCCTACATTGACGGAGATCTAAAACCTCACGTCACTCAACCTTTTCAAAACCTAGAAGAACATCCCCAACTCACAGGAAAAGTGATGGAATGTCCGGTTATCTTAAAACGTCCTCTCAATCCCCATTCTGGTTGCTACTTCCTCAATGGCGCACAAATGGATTATTGGGCCAATCAACCCCATTTTCTCGACCGAGATACCCGCTTTATCGGCCCCCTAGAAAGTGCCGCCACCCTAGGTATTATGAAAACCTTCCGCATCTACAAACCTGCCCCCCAGAATGCTAATTTTCTAGAAATTCAGCATTTTGGTACAGGCTTTTTAAATCTTATTGGTAAAGAAGTGAAAATCCCCAATCAAACCGCTTGAAGGTTGTTGAAAAATGGGAGAATAGGGAAGTAGGGGTATCAAAGCTAATCCGCGATTAAAAGCAACCCTTATAGTAAAATAGAGCCAACAAGAATGGTGATGAACCGGTCTAAAAACCTAACAATCTGTTGAGGGGCTAGAGTCTAGAGAAGAGAAAAGAGGATACACAGGACTACCCCTACTCCTCCAGATCCCACCCGTACTTCCCCAACCGCCAATCCCCAAACTGCGCTCGCAGGCAGGTGACCTTGCAGTGCATTGGTCGTGAATATGTAATCACTATAATTTAACAATGAACCATTTTTACGCCAGCCAACGCGATCGCCAAGTTTTATAAACGTATCATAATCATAATCGTCTAGCGTTCCTCCCAAGTCCAGCCAGATCCGCTTTTGCACGCTAAAGCCAAATCGACCCCTGCTATATTTCACCCATAATTGGTCAATGGTTTTCAAGTCCATGCAAGGAAAGTTTTTCAAGTCTTCAAGACGAAAGTAACTCTCTTTTTCCCGTTTCACCGCTTCCAGCATCCTGCGGTAGGTTTCATCATCTGCATCTTTCCATCTCTGCTGCTGCAACAGTCTCTGCAAGAGCGTATAGTCTACTCCTCGCTCTGACCTTAAATCATCTTCTTGCGGTTGATATACATTCAATCCAGGAATGGAAGCAAGAGGTTTATTAATTTTCGATTTAGGAGCAGATATAGGGAGCTGATGCACAGTCGATTGAGGCACAGGAGACACAGAACCATTCACCCAAGGTAACCATGACCAGTCCCATCCCTTATTCTCCGGCTCAGGAAGTTCACTCATTCTGACTGTATCGGGAATATCTCTGGAAAAACAGGGCAACCCTAACCACTTCTGGATTGACTGGGGACGTTTTCCTGCTTCCAAAGCCATCCCCCAGACAATAGCATAATTTAAGCTGGGACTAATCGATTTATAGCTTTTTGGCTCAATCAAAGGAACCTTTTTCAGTCGCTCTGTAGAAGGGGTCGGACATTCTCCCATCACTGCATAATATAAACCAGCAGCTAACGTATAGATATCTACTGTTACGTTCCGCTCTCCCAGAAACTGCTCGTAAGGGGCAAATGCTGGATTTCCCGTTTGCAAAGAAATTGAACTAGGAGGACAATCTCCAGCAATGCCAAAATCAATTAATACAGCCGTTCCATCCGGTCGAATCATGATATTCATCGGAGTTGCATCGAAATGGACTAACCCCGTTTTGTGGATATGCATTAAGGCACTACCGATTTGCTGAATATACCCCACTGCCTCATTTTCCGGGAGTGCCCCTCCATCTTTGACTAAATTGAATAAACTCTTTCCTTCAATAAACTCCATCATTAAACAAGGAATTTTCACCCTAGGGTCATCCTCATCCGGCTCTTCAAATAAATCAAACACTCGCACAATATGAGGATGGGGTTTGAGACTCGCCAGGGTTTTCGCCTCTTTGTAAAACCGGTATACAAACTCTCTATAGTTGTTATCCTGACGAAATTCTGTCCTTGGCGTTTTAATCACACAGAACGAACCCAGGGTAAGGTGTTTGGCTTTGTAAGTAATGCCAAACCCACCTCTACCCAACACTTTCTCAATCCTGTACTTGCGGTCAATAACTTTTCCGGGTTGCCAATCCACGATCTTCAGGTACACAAACGCCAGTTTTCCCTATTATGCTACATCTGTTCCCTATCTCCCTATCTTCCCACTCCTATTCCCCCATTCCCCTACAATAGAAAAGTAACCCTTTCACTCAACCCATGGCCAGAGACTTACGCGGATTTATCAACCTACTCGAAGAGCGCGGACAACTACGACGAATTAAAGCATCTGTCGATCCGGATTTAGAAATTGCCGAAATTGCCAACCGAATGTTGCAAGCGGGAGGCCCTGGGTTACTGTTTGAAAATGTTCAAGGATCGCCCTTTCCCATTGCCATTAATTTAATGGGAACGGTTGAGCGTATCTGTTGGGCGATGAATATGGATAATCCTCTAGAATTAGAAGATCTAGGGAAAAAATTGGGCATGTTGCAACAACCCAAACCGCCCAAAAAGATTTCCCAAGCCATTGATTTTGGCAAGGTTTTATTTGATGTGGTGAAAGCCAAGCCAGGACGCGATTTTTTTCCGAGTTGTCAACAGGTCGTGATTTCAGAAGAAGACTTAGACTTAAATACCCTACCCCTAATTCGTCCCTATCCTGGAGATGCGGGAAAAATTATTACTTTGGGATTGGTAATTACCAAAGATTGTGAAACCGGAATTCCCAATGTTGGTGTGTATCGGTTACAGCTTCAATCTGCTAAAACAATGACCGTACATTGGTTATCGGTACGGGGCGGGGCACGTCACCTGCGAAAATCCTCTGAGCAAGGAAAAAAATTAGAGGTGGCGATCGCCCTCGGCGTTGACCCCCTGATCATTATGGCTGCCGCAACCCCCATTCCCGTGGATCTCTCGGAATGGTTATTTGCCGGACTCTACGGAGGTTCTGGAGTACCCTTAGCTAAATGTAAAACTGTAGACCTCGAAGTTCCGGCAGACTCAGAATTTGTACTCGAAGGAACCATTACCCCGGGTGAAGTTCTCCCTGATGGTCCGTTTGGCGACCATATGGGTTACTATGGAGGAGTGGAAGACTCGCCCCTAATCCGTTTCCAATGCATAACTCATCGAAAAAAACCAGTATACTTAACCACTTTTAGCGGTCGTCCTCCCAAGGAGGAAGCCATGATGGCGATCGCCCTTAACCGTATTTACACCCCCATTCTGCGCCAACAAGTCTCCGAAATTGTTGATTTCTTCCTCCCTATGGAAGCCTTAAGTTACAAAGCTGCCATTATTTCCATTGATAAAGCTTATCCCGGCCAAGCTAAACGTGCAGCCCTCGCCTTTTGGAGCGCTCTACCCCAATTTACCTACACAAAATTCGTCATTGTTGTCGATAAAGACATTAATATTCGCGATCCTCGGCAAGTGGTTTGGGCAATTTCCTCTAAAGTTGACCCTTCACGAGATGTTTTTATCCTTCCAGAAACACCCTTTGACACCCTCGATTTTGCCAGTGAAAAAATTGGCTTAGGAGGTAGAATGGGTGTTGATGCAACCACGAAAATATACCCAGAAACCACTCATGAATGGGGCGCAGTTCTCGACTCAGATCCAGACATAGCTGCTAAAGTAGACCAACGCTGGCAAGAGTATGGATTAGCCGATCTCACCCTCGGAGAAGTTGACCCCAATGTATTTGGTTACGAAATGCCATCAAAATTCAACCACTGAACCGGATCAATTCTGATACCATTTCTTCTAAGATTGCCATTAATCAATCCTTAGGAGGTAACTTGTTCTGGGACAATTGTTAAAGGACATCATTATAGAGAAATGGTATGACAAATCAAAATTTGTCGTTTACACTATCCCTACAGCCTGATTAAGTCTTTAATTCTAGTTTTAAGACCAAGGAGAAGGAGATCCATAATTATGTCCAAGCCCAAGCGCCGCCTACGACAGCTCGTGTTAGCTGCCATGGTTTGCACCCTCGCTAGTTGGGGCGATGTTGTGCCCAGACCCATGCGCTCTGCCGCAGTTGCCCAAGAAGAAGCTACAACGGCTTCTGCCCCCGCACCCAAAACCACCGAAGATCCAGATATTCCTGTTGATGAACTCAGACTTTTAGTCAAGCCTCTAACCTTAGCTGAATTACAAATTGAAGCTGAAGCCTGGCAGGGTTTACTACAAGCCAAAGTACGGGAAATCTCCAACCAAGAAATTGCCATTAAGCGCAAGAACCGCAAGATTCAGGAGACCGAAGACGCGGTACAAAAACTTGAGGAAGCTCAACAAACTCTAGAAGAAGCCCAGGAAGCGGAAGTCACAGAAGGTGCTGGTAGTACCGCCGTGATTGAGAAAACGGAAGAGGCTGAAGCAGCTTTACAAGAAGCTCAGGAATCCGTAGAAGCGGCAGCAGAAGCAGAGCAGCAAATTCAGGAGGATGAGGAATTACGAGAAACGGTTGAATCAACTTTGGACACTGAGCCAGAGCAAGAAGAATTGGGTTCTCTCCTAGAAAATGACCTCAATACTGAGGATGTAGAAGCCGTACAAGAAGATTTTGAAGAGGCGGCTGCTCTACTCGAAGGGGAAGTCGAAGGGGCAACTGAGGATTCAGAAGAAATCGATCCAGTCACTGACGCTCCCCTAGGAGAAGGAGAAACGGCTGCTGAGAGTGATGGCATCACCGACACAGAGGAGAGGATTGGACAACTCGGCCAAGTAGAAACTCAGTTGGAACAAGCCGCAGAAGCTGAAGAAGATGTGAAGCAGGAGTTGATTGTTGGAGTCACGGAGCTGCAAAATCAGCAAACGGCTCTAGCAGACCGCTTTAAGGTGATTTTAGATGCCATAGATCGGCGAGGTGGAGATACAGAATCCTATCGTACATATATTGCTGCTGTTAGTGGTATCGAAATTGATGTGACCGATACTCAAGGATTAATGGTTCGGCTCTTAGCTTGGGCGCAGTCGGAAGAAGGGGGTTTACGCTGGGCTAGAAGTCTAGGAATCTTTTTGGGTATTGTCTCTGTTTCTGGGGTAGTGTCTTGGTTTGGTGGAAATGCGCTTGATGCATTGTTCGTGAGGACTTCATTTGCCTCTGAGTTATTTGAGGGCTTTATCGTCAAGACCTTCCGCCGAGGAACTATAGTGATGGGAGTTCTGATCGGCTTAACTGCCCTAGGAGTAAGCCTTGGGCCTCTTCTGGCTCTTATTGGGGGTGCAAGTTTCATCCTTGCCTTCGCGCTACAAAGCAACCTGAGTAACTTGGCCAGTGGTTTGATGCTGATGTTCTATAAACCCTTTGATGTGGGAGATGAAGTTAAGGTTGCTGGGATGTGGGCTATAGTTGATTCCATTAGCTTGGCGAACACAACGTTCAAAAGTTGGAATGGTGAACTGGTTGCTGTTCCCAATAGTACGGTTTGGAACGACAACATCTACAACCTCACCCATACGGATGTCCGGAAAGTTAAGCATACGCTTCGCCTCAATGTGAATGAGGATCTGCCCCGTGTTAAAGAGCTATTGGTTGAGGTCATGAAATCCCATCCCAAAGTCCTGCAAGACAAACCGATTGGGACGTATGTCTATTGGTATCAAGAGGATCATATTCCCATTAGTGCAGCCTGCTGGGCAACCAAGGAAGATTACTGGTATGTTTGGGAAGAAACCTTGATCATGATTCAAGAACGGTTCAAACAAGAAGGGATTAGTGTGGCAATTCCGACACAGGTGGAAATTGGATATGAGTTTCTCCAAAAACATAGTGGCAACATGCCTTCCTCTCTTGGTGAATCGACAATGCCTTCCTCTCTCTCTGGTTCCACGGCCAGTTTTGCTAAAAATAGCTAAGTAAGGTTGTGTAGGTGGAGGCAATAATGCCCCCCTACGGCCTTTTAATTGGCTTTTAAGATATTGGGTTTCCAAAAGCCCCACACAAAGGTGAGTAAAATTAGAGATATCATCAGCCATTCCGGAGGCACGATATCGGGAGTAATGACCTTAGCTAGGAGTCTTAATCCCACAAAGGCGACGGTAATATATCCAGCATCTTCAAGATTTTCAAACTCATCTAACCAACGGATAAATAGGTTCGCGAGAAAGCGTAGAGCTACAATCCCTAAAATTCCTCCCATCAAAACTAACACAATTTCATCGGTAATAGCGATCGCCGTCGTGACACTGTCTAAAGAAAAGGCTAAATCAGTCACCGCAATGATCGGAACAGCTTGCCACAGAGACTGGAATTTTGGCCCGTGGTGAGGGCGATCGGTTTCCTCTTCGTCTGAAGTAAAATAGTTAAAAACTAACCAGAGCAGATACACGGCCCCTAAAAATTCAAATTGCCAGAAGCGAATCACCCAAGTTGCTGTTAAAATAAGTATAATCCGCAGAATAAATGCAGCAGCCAAGCCAAAGTTGAGGGCTTGTTGTTGATGTTTCTGGCTCTCTAATCCCTTAGAAATTGAAGCCAAGGCGACAGCATTATCGGCTGAAAGTACGGCTTCTAGCGCCACTAAAATGATGATTAGAAACAGGGTATCTAACCCAAAGTGGTGCGAAAAATCTAAGATAACGTCTAGCATTAATGGAGTCTCGAATTTGAATTAAACGACCAACAAAAACCCTATTTCAGGGAAACAGGGGAAGCAAGGTTGAACTGAAATCAGCGTGAACAGTGTTGCCGCTGATTCGATCAGCTTATTCTTACGAATTTAAGAGAAAGAATGATAGAAAAAACAAGCTTTTTCCTGTTTTGATTATACCAGAAATCCGTTAATTTTGCACAGAACTGATTACCTATGCTTGAGCAAATTTTATCTTCATCCTTGTGGACTCAATTTCGGGCTGCTTATCCTACGGCAAGCCTTATTTCGGAGCTACTTCATATTCACGATCGCCAGTATATTGTCCGGGTGCAAATCCAATGCGGTAACTTAGTCTTAGCAACGGGTTTATCAGCCGATCGCCAAATCGAAAAAGCAGAAGATCAAGCCAGAGAACGGGCGATCGCTCTTTTACATTCTCCTTCCTCTCGACCTACTCCCGCAATGGGTGCGGTACAACCGACTTTAGTGGAACCGTCTCCAGTGGAAACAGCTCTAGTGGAACCGACTCCAGTTAAACCGACTGTCGTGGAACCCACTCCAGTTGAACCCATTGCAGCACCCCAACCCACTCCCCCAAAACCCGCTCCTCCAAAACTTGAAGTCAAAGCGCCTGAACCCGAACCCGAACGGGAAACCTGGTCACCCATTCCTCCTCTAGCAGAGGATACAGAAGATTACACCGATCAACCCCTACCTCCTCCACCTGCCCCCGAAACCGAACCCTTACCCGAACCAGAAGAAGAATTTGACTTCACTGACATTAGCCTCAAAATCGATATGGAACTCAAGCATATTGGATGGAGCAGTAAGCGAGAGAGTGAATACCTCAAACGTATCTATGGCAAAAACAAACGCATGATTCTGGGCGATCAGGAAATGAAAGAATTTCTAGAATATCTACAAACCTATGCCCAAACCGATGTCGAACTGAAAAAAGTCGGGTGGAGCGCTCAACAAGGAAAAGACTATCTGAAAAACCAATATCCAGATAGTCAAGGTTCCCGTCTGATGTTGACCTGTAGTCAAATCAAAGAATTTCTCGATTACCTGCAACAAACCGCTTCATCTAATGAAGAGTTCTTTTAGAGATGAGATGCAGAGGAATGGGGAGATAGGCAGATCAGCTATTGCCTATTGCCCATTCCCTATTCCCTAATTAACCACACTGATGGGTTGACTGGCAGAAGGACGGCGATTAATCACTTGATCGATTAACCCGTATTCCATTGCCTCATTGGAGGACATAAAGAAATCACGTTCTGTATCTTCTTGAATGCGCTCCAAAGGTTGGCCGGTATGACTGGCTAATAATTCATTCAACCGTTCCTTATGATAGAGAATTTCCTTGGCTTGGATCTCAATATCCGTTGCTTGGCCTTGCGCTCCTCCTAAGGGTTGGTGAATCATAATCCGAGAATGGGGTAAGCTCATACGCTTGCCTTTCATCCCTGCACTGAGCAGAAAAGCACCCATACTAGCAGCCAAGCCTACACAAATGGTAGACACATCCGGCCGAATTTGATTCATGGTGTCAAAAATCCCCATACCCGCCGTGACCGATCCTCCCGGTGAGTTAATGTAGAGATAGATATCTTTCTCTGGATCTTCAGCATCCAAAAATAGGAGCTGGGCTACAACTAAGTTTGCCACATCTGCATCGATCGCCTGTCCGAGAAATACAATTCTTTCTCGTAACAGTCGGGAATAGATATCAAAGGCCCGTTCACCACGTCCAGATTGTTCAATGACGGTCGGAATCATCGTGTTCTACCCTATTTTCGTAAAGTTTTATTAATTCTGACACTTTTCTGCGAACAATGACAGTGGTGATGATCGTACCTAGGGAATGGTAGAGATGGGAAGGATGCGGTGATGCGGTGACATGGGGACGGTGATTACTTAAATTACCCATGATCCCATAATTGCTGAGTTAAAATGGGCAAGTGCGATCGCCGAGCAAAGATCGTAAATCATTTTAGGGCATAACCTCTACTAGCGCCATTTGTCTGAACTTTCCCTTTATCCTCCAAGATTAGAAAACTACCATGGCCGCATTTTTACCCCGCCTATCTTCAGGTTCAACCCTTCTAGTCCTTAGCCTCTGTCCTTGGCTCAGTGTTTTCGGGTCTGTCAAAGGAGCAGCCCAACCCGCTCCGATTATAGCGGCTCCTGATGGGACTCGGACGCAAGTACAGGCGATCGGTAACCAATACCAAATTACCGGCGGTCAGGTCTCTTCAGATGGAGCCAACCTCTTTCATAGCTTTACTCAATTTGGACTCTCTCCAGGACAAATTGCTAACTTCCTGGCCAACCCGAACCTGCAAAATATCCTCGGTCGTATTAACGGTGGAGATCCTTCCATTATTAATGGATTACTACAAGTGAGTGGGGGAAATCCGAACCTCTATCTGGTTAACCCCGCAGGTATTGTCTTTGGCCCCAACGCCAGTCTCAACGTCCCGGCTGCTTTTCATGCCAGCACCGCCACCGCCCTTGGATTTGATGGACTGAATGGAGAGACCAATTGGTTTCAAGTCTTGGGATCGAATGACTATAACGCACTGATAGGTCAACCCACGACTTTTGAGTTTCAGACTGCCAATCCTGGTGTAATTGTTAACTTAGGGAACTTAGAGGTTGCAGCGGGTGAGAGCTTAACCCTGATGGGAGGAACAGCACTCAATGCCGGAACTCTTACGGCTCCTGGAGGAAACCTTACCGTTACTGCTATTCCAGGAGCGCAACGAGTAAGAATTTCTCAACCCGGTCATTTGTTGAGCTTAGATTTACCCCTGAATCCTAATTCTAATCCATTCATTGCTCCCAATTTAGCCACCTTACTCTCGACCTCAGGAATCGATCACGCTTCTGAACTGCACATTAACCAGCAAGGACAGGTGATTTTAACGGGTTCAGGAATGATTGTACCTGAAATACCAGGAGTGGCGATCGCCTCTGGAACTCTGGATATTTCCACCTCCAACCCCAATAGTCTCCCCAGCACCCTGAATATTTTTGGTCAACACGTCGGTCTTATCAACGCGCATCTCAACGCTTCAAGTCCTTCTCAAGGGGGAACCATCCACATTGGGGGAGGATTTCAAGGACGAGGAGACCAACCTAACGCTACCCATACCCTTATTGATAGCCAAACCCTGATTCAGTCCAATAGCACCAATCAGGGAAACGGTGGTGAAATCATTATTTGGTCCGATGAAGTTACCCAATTTTATGGCACAGTAGAAGCTACTGGAGGACCGATTTGGGGAAATGGCAGATTTGTCGAAATTTCTGGTGGAGATACCCTCGTCTTTCAAGGAAACGTCGATCTGGGTGCTGTGAATGGAGAGCAGGGAACACTTCTACTTGACCCCAAAAATATCACTATTTCTAATAACCCTTCCCAACCCAATGATATTGAACCAGAATTACCCGTTATTCAGTTTGACCTCCTTCCCAATGAAGATATTACGATCAATGCTGGGGTCTTAGAGCAACAAAATGGCAACATAGAACTACAAGCGACCAACGATATTACTATCGCCAGTGGGGTTTCTCTTAACTTTGTCAAAGGGGGATCAATTACGTTTATTGCTGATGCGGATACAGATAACCAAGGTTCATTTATTATGGACTCCTCCGCTACCTTGACTGCTCCAGGTCGAGAGATAAACATTTCTGGAGCCAGCATTAGCATCGGCAACTTGAATACTAGCAATAATCAACCCGGGGGGAATATTTCTCTAACTGCTTCTTCAGGAAATATTACAACGGGCAATTTAGATGCTCATTCTAATCAAGGAGGGGGAAATATTTCCTTAACTGCTTCTGGGGGAAATATTACGACGGGAACTGTGAATACATTCACTAAAATAGGTAATGGGGGTACGATTGAACTGAGTACAAGTCAAGGCAATATAACAACAGGAGAACTAAACTCAAGGGTCAGTCAGGGAGGTGGAAATGGTGGAGAGATTCAGCTAACTATTGCAGAAAGTGGGAATATTACCACCAGTGGTCTGAATATTTCGAGCACACAAAATGGGAAGTCAGGAAATATTATTTTTGAAACGCAACAAGGGGACATTACTGTTGATGGTGTTACTGATGCGAGTACCCACAATGGAGATGCAGGAAATATTATCTTTGAAACGCAACAAGGGAACATTACCGTTAATGATCTTACCGTTTCGAGGACACAAAATGGGAAATCAGGCAATATTACCTTTGAAACTCAACAAGGAAATATTACAGCACGAGATGTTAACTCAAGCACTCAAAATGGGGATGCGGGTGATATTACACTGAGGATTATATCGGGAAATGGGGCGATCGCCCATGGAAGCTTAGATGCGAGTGCCAAAAACGGCACACCTGGCAGCGTGATTGTTGAACCAATTCCCACTCCCAATCCTACTCCCTCTCCCACACCGAGTCCGAGTCCAGTTCCCACTCCCAATCCTACTCCCTCTCCCACACCAAGTCCGAGTCCCTCTCCCATTCCACTTCCTTTGCCTATTCCCAATCCCATACCCACACCCGAGCCAAGCCCTATACCTGCACCAACACCGGAACCGAGTCAAACACCAAATCCTACTCCAACGTCCACATCTAGCGATCAAGGTTCATCAGAGGATAATTCTAATGCCGATACTCTATCGCCAAAATCACAAACACCAACCCCCTCTAATACCGTAGAGACTAATCCTTCAGAATCCATAGAATCAGAGACTCAAAATACAAGTTCTTTAGAGGATTCTGAAGTTGAAATTGGCGAAGTCTTTGATTTTACGGCTGGCTTTGAACTATCTAAGTTCCCTAGCCCTCCAGAAGTGGAAATTGGAACCTTTCTTAATCTTGATCCTAATATCTCCCAATTAAATCCTGTTTTACATTCGCCTACTGTCCATTCAGTAGAAACATCAGAAATTTCATCTTTGAGTCTTCAAAATCAGATAGATGGTAGTGTCAATAAACCCATTTCCTATGCAAGTGCCGATCAAGAATCAGATGAAAAGAAAGAAGAAGCAAGGGTTATCAATCTGGGAAATTTAATGTCTCCACAAGAATTTAATGTGGTGATTCAGGAACGAGAAAAACAATTGAGTGATGAGTATGTTAATTATTTCAATTTAGATTTGCAAGGAGTTCAATATCATGCGGTTCGAGAGAGTCAAGAGATCTTGGAGCATATGGAGCAGCACACAGGAGTCAGAAGTGCAATTGTATATGTAGGATTTTATGTGCCAGAGGTGATTAATGCTCAGAATAAGACAGAGATTACGGAGAAGACTGAGCCAGAAGCGCAATATCTAGAATTGATGATGATAACGCCTGAAGGTAAACCCTTTCGCAAAATTATTGCAGGAGCAACAGAGGAACAAGTATTAAAGAAAGTTAGGGAGTTAACTTTAGAAATCACAAATCCCCGCCGACGATATACGACCAGTTATTTAAGTTCATCTGAGCAACTCTATGATTGGATTATTCGCCCACTAGAAGAGGAATTGAACCGGCAACAGATCGAGAATTTAGGGTTTGTTTTAACCACAGGCTTGCGATCGCTGCCCATGGCTGCTCTCTATGATGGCAATCAGTTCTTAATCGAACAGTACAGTGTGGCAATTATGCCTAATCTAACTTTGACAAATACTGATTTTTCTAAGTTTGAGGACACTCAGGTATTAGCTATGGGTGCATCCGAATTTACTGAACTGGCTCCCTTACCGGCTGTACCGATAGAGATTAACACCATTGTCAATACTTGGAGAGGGAATGAATTTCTTAATCAAGGATTCACCCTTAATAATTTGATTGACAGTCGCGAGCAACAAAAGTATAGCATTGTTCACTTGGCAACCCATGGTGAATTTCGCCCAGGGAGTCCAGAAAATTCCTATATTCAATTGTGGGATAGTCAACTCAAACTTAATCAGCTCGATCAACTTAACTTAAAAAATCCCTTGGTTGAACTTTTGGTCTTAAGCGCTTGTCGCACGGCATTAGGGAATCCGGATGCAGAATTAGGGTTTACCGGATTAGCTGTTCAAGCAGGTGTGAAAACAGCCTTGGGCAGTTTATGGTATGTCAGTGATGAAGGAACTTTGGGATTAATGAGTGAATTTTATGCCCATCTCAAACACTCAGGAATCAAGGCACAAGCCTTGCAAAAAAGTCAACAGGAAATGATTCAAGGATTGGTGAAAATCAAAGAAGGACAGTTAATTGTTCCTAGCTTAGAACAGCCTATTCCTTTGCCGGATAGTCTCAAAAATATGGATAATGAAGTTCTAAGTCATCCTTATTTTTGGTCTGGGTTTACCTTGGTCGGTTCGCCTTGGTAATATAGCAGAGAAAAGGAGAGTTAGGATATTTTCTGCGATTCGTGCCTATTGCTAGAGTGCCTCAAACCATAACCTAACAGCCCTAACCAACTCTTTCTCCGCTCTATCAATTCATAATGAAATAATTAACGGATCTAAAACTGACGTTAAACTAGATCTTAAGAGAAAGCTTCAAGGTGAACAAAGATGACTTATATGTGTGAGTTGGGTGCAGGACATCGAATCTACTTGGATAATCCAGGGATGCAAACTGTAGTCACGGCGATCGCCAGTAGTCCAGGACAACAACAGCAATCGAGTAATTCTTGGGAAACTGGTAGTTGGAGCAGTGCCCCAGAAGTATTTGCCACGGGAAGTGGAGTGGTGGTTAAGATAAAAACCTCTGGAGGCGATCGCCTCATTCAAGTTCAAGGTACTCAAATGGGTATGCTCAGTTCAACCAATATTTCTGGACAGCAACAGGCGATCGCCTTGCAAACCGTTGACGCTATGCCCAATACCTTCCAACCCATGAAACCGATGGAACAGATGAAACCCATGGAACCCATGAAAATGGGCAATATGGAAATGAGCTTTGCCCCCATGGAAATGAAAATGGGCAATATGGAAATGAAAATGGGATCAACCTCCTCTTCTGGTTCTTCCTCAACGACTCAACGGCGCTTTTGTACTCAATGCGGTGCAGCGATACAGCCAGAAGATCGGTTTTGCTCCAGTTGTGGGCATCGTTTGGAATAGGTTTGGGAGGAAGAGATGGGGGACACTTCCTTTGACACTTCAGCTTGGCTCAGTGCGGCGTTCTACTCAAGGAGTGCAGATGCACAGATCGACCTTGACCCATTATCCAAGTTTTAATGATTAATTATTAATTAATCATTGGTATAGTGGGTTTTGTGATCCCCGATTCTGTTAAGTAAAATCCGTGAAAGCAATTACACTCCTTGGTTCTACTGGTTCGATAGGTACTCAAACCCTTGATATTGTCGCCGAACATCCCGATCAATTCCGCATTGTTGGATTGGCAGCCGGTAATAATATCACCTTACTTGCCCAACAGATTGAGCAATTTCGCCCAGAAATTGTTGCGATTCGCAATCCTGATAAACTACCAGAATTAAAGTCCGCGATCGCCTCTATTGATCCCCAACCTATTTTACTCGCTGGAGAAACTGGGGTGGTTGAAGTCGCTGGTTATGGTGATTCTGAAAGTGTAGTCACTGGAATTGTCGGTTGTGCTGGACTTCTACCTACCCTAGCAGCGATTAAAGCAGGTAAAGATATTGCCTTAGCCAATAAAGAAACCCTGATTGCTGGCGGGCCAGTTGTATTACCCTTGGTAGAAGAACATGGCGTGAAATTACTCCCCGCAGATTCCGAACACTCAGCCATTTTCCAATGTTTGCAAGGTGTTCCTGAAGGAGGCTTGCGTAAGATTATTTTAACCGCTTCTGGGGGAGCATTCCGAGATTGGCCTGTAGAAAAGTTAGCTCAAGCTAAGGTCAGTGATGCCCTGAAACATCCCAATTGGTCAATGGGGCGCAAGATTACCATTGATTCGGCAACCTTGATGAACAAGGGGCTAGAAGTGATTGAAGCCCATTTCTTGTTTGGTATGGATTACGATAATATCGAGATTGTGATTCATCCCCAAAGTATTATTCATTCCTTAATTGAGGTTCAGGATACTTCGGTTTTAGCGCAACTGGGATGGCCAGATATGCGCTTACCTCTGCTCTATGCCCTCTCTTGGCCAGAGCGAATTTATACAGATTGGGAAACCTTAGATTTAGTTAAAGTAGGTAGTTTAACTTTTAGAAACCCAGATCATGATAAATATCCTTGTATGCAATTAGCCTATGCTGCGGGTAGAGCTGGGGGATCGATGCCTGCGGTGTTAAATGCGGCCAACGAGCAAGCAGTCGCTTTATTTTTAGATGAGAACATTGGCTTTTTAGAGATTCCCAAGGTGATTGAACAAGTGTGCGATCGCCACCAATCCCAGAACACCTCTCATCCTTCTCTAGATGATATCCTAGAGGCTGATCAATGGGCCAGACAAATGGTTTTAGAAGTCGCAGATGGAGTAAAAAGTACTCCTTTAGTGATGCGTTAAATCGCCAATAAGGATTCCTCTCTTTCTAGATGAAGTTGGACTTAACAAGGGGCCCTCAGCCCCCAGTCCTAGTCTGTCCTAACTAACGTTCATTGACTGTTATAGCGCTTCCCACTCTAGGAATAAGCAATAGTTTGTATGGTTTAGGGTCAAGTCTTCAAGCAATACTCCATAGAAAAGAGAAGCGCTATATATTCAACCTAATTTTTTCAAGGCATCGATCGCCTCAGCAGCAGAAGGATAGCGATCGCGGAAATGATAGGCTACCATCTGGTCTAAAATATCCATCAGTTCCACACTTACTGTTTCCTCAACCAAATGATGCCAAATAGCGCTACCACTGCTCCAATCTTGGCGTAACTTCTGGGGATGAATGCCAGTTAAAGCATGGATGGCAATCATGCCTACAGAGTAAACATCACTACAGAGTCTCGGCTGTCCCATCAATTGTTCTGGAGCAGCATAGCCTTTGGTGCCGATCGCCACTGTAAACCGTTCTGTCTCTTCATCTAAATGGGGAGCAAACTGCTTAACTGCGCCAAAATCAATTAAACAGAGGCGGCGATCGCTCTGGCGACGAATAATATTACTGGGTTTAATATCTCGATGGATGACTTGATATTGATGGACAAACGACAACACTTGCAAAATATCCAAGATTAGCGCCACCACTCGATCCACCTCTAAGCAATGATTTTCTCCCAATTCCTCACTTAAAGAACTACCTTCAATATACTCTTCAACTAAATAAAACTCTTGATGTTCTTCAAAATAGGCAAACAATTGAGGAATTTGATCGTGTTGCCCTACAATCTCTAAGATTTCTGCTTCCGTATTAAACAACCGTTGGGCAACCTGAAAGAAATTCCCCTCCGTCTGCAACGGTCGTAGATGCTTAATCACACAAATGGGATGTCGAGGACGCTGAATATCCTGGGCCAAATAGGTTTGCCCAAATCCTCCCGCTCCTAATACTTTCGTGATATGATAACGTCCTCCTAACAGACTCATCGGTTGAGTCCATTCTTCTGTATTGTCCGGAGCAATTTGGGTACATTCATCCTCCTCATACCCCTCGGTTGCTGTCCAAGTTTTCGTCTCTTCTGAGCTTTCTAATTGAGTGGCATCTTGTCGTTGGGTCTGTTCCTCTAAAAAGGTTTGCAAAAGCTTCAAGTCTTTCTCTTGTTGTTTTACCCGTGCAGCCATGTGTTGTTGCAGTTTTTCGGTTTGATAAGACCGATAGCCGAAGACTCCACTGCTGCTGATCAACAATCCCAATATGGGGGAAAATAGGGGAACCCAAAGGGAAGATTGAAAGAACCACCAGCTACTTCCAGCTAAACCCAAGAGGGCGATCGCCAAGCTTCCCGATAAACGCAACGGATGATTGATCTTCCAACTTAACACAGCACCCACTCCTGCCCACCCTAGAATCCAGAGGATTTCCACCCGATCCGACCAGGTACTCATCAATGGTTGACCCTCTAAAGCCGCATTGAGAAGTTGGCTAATCATTTGGGCATGAATTTCTACCCCTGGCATTTGATGATTGCTTTCTTGTCCTCGGCTGTAGGGCGTATAAAAGTAATCATTTAAGCTAGGAGCAGTGACACCAATCAGAATAATGCGATCGCGTATCCAACTCGGATCGACCCGATCTTGCAAAACATCTGTTAATGTTACTTTGCGAGCCACGCGATCGGGAGAATGATATTTCAATAAAATTTGATAACCCTGAGCATCCACTCCCTGATAACCCCCCGTATTAGCTTGTAGGCGGGTTAAAGGCACTGAACCTAACATCAAAGTCCCTTCAGAGGGTTTTACTTCAATATTTTCATCGGTTAAATAATGGCGCGTTAGTTGCAGCGAAAAGGCTTGTTTGATCTGACATCTAGAAGAAGGTAAGGGTCTACCCCATAACAAACTGCGACGAATCACCCCATCGTTGTCAATCACCACATCGGCAAATCCGAGGTTTTTATTCGCTACTCCGGGAGGGGGAGGAACCCCAATATCATCGTCCCCTTTGCTCAGTTGACAAACGGTGACGGTACGATTATTTTCCCCTTGTAAATAGGCCATCAATTGCTCGCGGCCAGGATTTTGGGGAATATCTCGATAGATATCTAAACCAATAATCCTTGGCTCATGGGCCTCTAAGTTCTGTAAAAGCTGATCGATGGTTTTATCGGATAGGGGATACCTCTGTTGGGCCTGAATATCCTCTTCTGTAACACCGACAATTAAGAGTCGATCGTCAGTTTCGGCGATCGCCCTCCACTGGGTAAACTGGTCATAGATTAACAATTCCGGTGATTCAGTCCAGCCCACTTTTCTCAACGCCACCACTAAGACTGTAGTGGTTAACGTGACAATGACCACCGAATTTCTTACCGTAACCCAATCAAGCCAGGAATTTTGGGAATCTTTCCAAACTGTTGAGAGCTTAGGCCAAATCTGCTCACACACCAGTGAGCGGCATCGCTGCCACAAAGGGAGGCTAGTTTTCATTCCCGGTTCAATCTTGCCCATACTCGCGTATCTGAAACCTGTAGCTGTTGCCTCTTGCCTAGACGCTATATGGGAATCGCCTGTCCTCTGCTCACTTCTTGTAGATTTTGGTTATAGAGATCGACTCTTCCCATCCAATCATTATGCCCTAACCCCTCAATAGGAACCAACATTTTCGGCCCATTGGCAACTTGGTAGAGTTTCTGACCATGGCTCAATGTAATCACCCGATCCAAAGTTGCATGGAAAATTAACACGGGAGCGCTGATTTTATTTATTTTGCCAATATTATTAAATTTGTCGAACGGAAATAGGGGTATCCAAGTTACAACCCGCAAGACAGAAATAAACGTATTTTCAGTGACTAAGGTGGCAATGGGCATCTCGGTGGCTAAATCGATAGAGGGGCCACCACCGACGGAACGACCATAGAGAACAATTTGACTGGGGGGAATCTTCAGAGTTTCGGTTAGATAAGTATAGGCCGCGCGAATATCTTGATAGGCACCTCGTTCTGTGGGTTTTCCTTCGCTGGTTCCATAGCCTCGATAGTCGTAGGCAAAGATGTTAAATCCCAGTTGATTCAAGTGTTCGAGAACCGGTTGAATCATCCCCAGATCTTCGGCATTGCCATGGCTATAGAGGAGAGTATAGGTGGCGCTGGGGTTGGGGAGATATTGACCAGTAATGTTGATACCCGGTTCGGAGGTGAGGGTAACGGTCTGGGGTAAGGTTTGATAGGTAGTATCTGGAGGAAGAAAAATTCTACTGTCTGCGATCGCGAAAATGTAGATGCAGAGAATGGTATAAATGGCGATCGCCGATCGCAGCAGACGGAACAGGGAAAATTTCCCAATTAACAGAGTTTTTAACCGTTGAGTCTTCATACTAACAGGGAATTAGGGAATAGGGAATTGGAGATCGCCGCGTCTCCATGTCTGCGCGTCGTGTCCCCCAATTAAATTATTCATTATTTGGTAGCCAGTTTTCATCTAAAGCCTGTTCTAAGGTGAACTTAGGGGAATAGGGAATTAGTCCTTCATCTAACTCGCTGGCTTTGAGAAATAATTTTCTCCCATTTTGATACTGCTTAACAAAAATTTCCTCTAAAAACACATTCAGACTCGGACTACTTTCCAATTCTTCTGCAATTTCAATCCGAAAATTGGTGATTTCTGTATTCCAGCCTCGAAAGCATCGTTCTCGCTCTGCTTCCCAATACTGGATCTTGAGCAGATGTTCGCACAGTCGCATTAAATAGCTAGAAATGCCTCGTTTCTCCCGTTTCCCCAAACTTTCTAACTCCTCAATTAAATGGTCTAGATCGACTCCTTCAAAGTTATGGGAACGCAACTGAATTAACGTTTGCTCTAGCCAAAGATGATAATCCTGGTCGTATAAGGATAGAGTATTCAGCGTCACTTGAGAATTCATCTGTACCCTCTCTAGGGAATTAGGTAATAGGGAATAGGTAATAGAAGAGCGTCTTCATGTCCCCCCACTTACCCATCCCTGTGCCCTTCGACTGTGCTCAGGGCACAGGGTGGGTAATTTTAGATTAACTTAATCGCCCGTAGTCCAAACCATAGGGTCAGGGCTACACCAATCATGCCTCCGAGGAAGGCAAAGTAGGTAATGGCTCCACCAATGCTCATGTTTTTTCTCCTTTTGTTAACTCAGTGATTCAGTCTTGAGATTAATCCCAACATTCCGTAAACTAGAATACAACTGATTGACAAAGAGTTGAACCACAAAGCGATGATAGATGGATTGGTTTCAGGGTCTACGGTGCGGGTGGAGTTGGGGGCATTGTCTTATGAGATTGCGATCGCCCCAGGCTCTCTTGACGAACTTGGCTCTCGTATGGCTCAGTTTCCTTCGGACATAAAAGGTTTGGGGAAAAAGGTGCTGGTGGTGTCTAATCCTACGATCGCAGATTACTACGCAGAACAGGCGATCGCTTCCTTAACCGATGCTGGTTTTACCGTCTACTCCCATCTGATCCCCGCAGGAGAACAATACAAAACCCTGGACTCCATTCAAACTATCTATGATTGTGCCCTGGAAAACCGCCTAGAGCGCTCCTCTACCCTCGTCGCCCTTGGTGGTGGTGTAATTGGTGATATGACTGGGTTTGCCGCTGCCACATGGCTCAGGGGAGTCAACTTTGTGCAAGTCCCCACCTCTCTACTCGCCATGGTGGATGCTTCCATTGGCGGTAAAACGGGAGTCAATCATCCCTTGGGCAAAAATCTGATTGGGGCATTTTATCAACCGCGTCTTGTTTGGATTGACCCCCAAGTGCTAAAAACTCTACCAGAGCGAGAATTTCGGGCAGGAATGGCGGAAGTCATTAAGTATGGAGTGATTTGGGATTTAGAGCTATTTGAGCGACTTGAACGGTCAAAACGGCTGGATCGGTTTGAGGAGATTGAACCAGAGTTATTGAACTTAATTTTAACTCGTTCCTGTGAAGCCAAGGCGCAGGTAGTGAGTGAGGATGAGAAGGAAGCCGGGTTACGGGCAATTCTCAATTATGGACATACGATTGGTCATGCGATCGAGAGTTTAACGGGTTATGAGCAGGTGATTCACGGCGAAGCAGTGGCGATCGGGATGGTAGCCGTCAGTAAAATAGCTCTGAAGATGGGATTCTGGGGACAAGATTGGGATCAGCGTCAGTTAGCGTTAATTGAAAAAACTGGCTTACCCACACGCATTCCCTCACAAGTGAGCATTGAGAGCATTTTAGATAGCTTGCAAACCGATAAAAAGGTAAAATCGGGTCGCGTTCGGTTTATTTTACCCACAGAACACACGGAAGCAAAGATTACTGACCAAGTTCCGCCCGATATCTTGCGGGAAGTATTAGCCAGTTTAGGTGCGTCTTGAGGTTATATAAAGTTGGCCAAATCAACGACAATCGCAAGTCTCTAAACTAGAGATCGAGAAACTGGTTTTTTTTACCGGAAATGCCAATTTAAGCGATCGCGTCCGTAACTGGATGGAAGATCGTCAACATCAGAAGTCGATCGGTGTCGCGAGTGCTTGGGAAATAACAATTAAACAAAGCCAGCAAAAATTGACATTGCCCATGACTGTTGCTGATTATATTCAGGAGAAAATTCAACAGAAGCGAACCGGTCGAAAATAAAACTGGCTCGTCAGTTTATGGAGAAGGCTAAGAGCCAAACTTTATCGTCATTTCAAGGAGGAAGATAGATGCAGGAAGTTATCAGAGAGTTAAGATTACCACAAACGATTCGCGATCGCGCTTCAATCCTATTCGATTTAGCCCAATCTGACCAACTATCGGGCTTTCGCTGCCACTTATCCAAACTACCCGATATTGCGGATTACGTCATTGAAGTCATTCGTGCTGAATATCCCGATCTCAACGTTCCCTTTCATTCCCGGTGGCGACACTTTGAAGTTGGGGACAACTCCCGTTTAGAACAACTGCAACGCTCACTATCTGCCTATTCCGATCTAGAACAAGCTAAATCTAAACTCGATTTAGCCATCATCAGCGTCCTCCTAGATGCCGGTGCAGGCGCACAATGGCACTATCAAGAACCCAATACAAACAACACTTACAGCCGTTCTGAAGGATTAGCCCTTGCCAGTTTTCACTCCTTTTCCGAAGGTCTATTTTCCAGCAGTCCAGATCGTCCCTATCAAGTCGATAGTCTCGCCCTGCAAAATTTGACTGAAACCACCCTAGAAACCGCTTTTCAAACTACTCCCGAAAATCCCTTAGTCGGCATCTCCGGAAGGGTGCAACTCCTGCAAAAACTCGGTCAAGTTCTCTCCAACTACCCCCAAGTTTTTCCCAATTCTCCCCCCCGTCCCAGCGATCTAATCCACAGTTGGCTAGGACAAACTCAAAATAATCAGTTATCCGTTGTCACAATTTTCCAGACTATTCTAGAGAGTCTAGGGGAAATTTGGCCCGGACGATTAATCCTCGATGGCGTTAACCTAGGCGATGTTTGGCAACATTCTGCCCTCCCCAATACCGGAATAGGCTCCCAATTCATCCCCTTTCACAAACTCTCCCAATGGTTAACTTACTCTCTGCTCGAACCCTTGCAAGAACTGGGTTTAACCATCACTGATTTAAATCAACTTACCGGGCTACCCGAATATCGCAATGGCGGACTTTTCTTAGACTTAGGCGTATTAGAAATAAAAGATAGTGCCTGGTTAACAATTTCCCATAAAGTCGATTCAGAACTGATTATCGAATGGCGTTCCCTCACTGTAATTTTACTCGATCAACTCGCAGAAATCATCCGCGAAAAATTAGGCTTAACTGCCGATGACTTCCCCCTCGTCAAACTCCTACAAGGCGGAAGTTGGACAGCAGGACGCAAAATTGCCGCCCAACTCCGCCCTGATGGAGTTCCTCCCCTACGCATTGACAGCGATGGCACAGTATTCTAGTTCTTCTCCGTGTTCCTTTGTGTCTCTGTGGTTATCTCAATAACCAGCTAAAAACCTGATTGACGGTTAACTGCAACTCAATACCCTCTAAAACTGGAAGCACATCCTCACCGCGATAGAGAATCATCCGCTTATCTGGCCAAAATACCATAATCACTTGTTCTGTTGAGTAACCATCCCAGTTGAGTTCCAGCTTGCAAACAGAGCTGAATTTTGCTAATTAAAGCTGTGGTACTTTGGTCGCGAGAAAGAATTTCAATCATCCAGTCAGGAGCGCCAGAAACCGCTGTATTTTGCACTGGGATGCGATCGCCGCGAATAATGGTAATATCGGGAACAACAGACTGCTCCGTTAGAGTGCAGCGTAACTCTGGAAAGGCTTCATAGGCACTTCCTGCTTGATCAATTGCCCCAGTCAATCGTTTCTGTAAAATGCTATGGTCAACGGTTGGCATCGGTTTTAAGTGGGCTTCTCCCTGGAAAAATTCCCACGCGGGGGACGCTTCTAAATTAGAGCGTTGTAGAAATTCTGCTAAAGTCAGAACTTGAACGGTAACCATAGATCGGGCATAGCTCAATGGCTACAGCTTATAATTATCAATAATTCACTGTCAACTCTACAGTTTATCCATTCCTATTCCCTAATTACCCATTACCAGCACGAAGCACTATCTCTAATGTCCAACGTTACCGTTATCAACCATCCTCTCATTGCCCATAAACTAACCCTCATGCGTCGCGAGGAAACCAGTACAGCCAAATTTCGCTCTTTGCTCAAAGAAATTAGCTTGTTACTCGCCTATGAAGTGACGAGAGATTTACCCTTAAAATTAGAAGAGATTAAGACTCCTTTAGGGGTAATGGAAGCACCCGTTTTAGCGCCAGAAAAGAAAATGGTAGTGATTTCCATTATGCGAGCTGGACAAGGCATTTTAGATGGCATGTTGGAACTCATTCCTTCTGCGCGGGTGGGACATATTGGCTTATACCGAGATCCGAGAACCTTGATTCCCATTGAGTATTATCTCAAGGTTCCCCATGATGTCGAAGAGCGAGATATGTTCATTGTCGATCCCATGTTAGCCACCGGTAATACTGCTGTTGCTGCCATTAGTCGGTTAAAAGAACTGAACCCAACATCAATTAAGTTTGTCTGTCTATTAGCCGCTCCCGAAGGGTTAGAGCATGTTCAAGAAGAACATCCAGATATCCCAATTTATACGACTGCCATTGATGAGTGCTTAGACGAGCATGGCTATATTTTACCCGGTCTAGGGGATGCTGGCGATCGCCTCTTCGGAACCAAGTAAATCGGGATTTGAATCTTGGTTAGCCGTGAATTTGAGAGGATTTGGCAAACGCCACAAAACAATAGAATTAGAGTCAATATTAGCCCACAAGTTTCCTTGAGCAGTAGAAGCGATCTCGCCACAAAGCTCTGACCAAAATCCATCACTATTAGAGTTATCTCCTAGCGATTCCGATAAACCACTACAAGCTATCTCTGACCATTGGTCTACAGGCAACGGATCTTCGGCAAGATTGGAGCCTAACAACTCTCCAGTCAGCGGATTCCAAAAATGGACGATATCGCGATCGGGATAACGAGTCACTAAAAAGTTACCATCATCACTATAAGAGACTTCAACTTTTGACTGTATTGGTGTACTAAATTCTCGTCTTTTTTTACCCGTATTTAAATTCCAAACTTCTACAGTACCATCCTCATTACCACTGGCAAAGGTTTGTCCATGGGGACTTACAGCTAAGGAATGAATTTCATGATCTGTATAGATAGTCATGTTTAGTCTTAACATAGCTAAATTCCAAATTTTGATCGTTTTATCAGTACTACCACTAACAAAAGTTCGCCCATTAGGACTAAATACCACTGAGGTAACTTTAGCGGTATGACTGTGCAGGTCACGAACTACTTGTTGCGCTCTTAAATCCCATAAATGAACGATCGCCTCTTGACTCCCCCCCACTGCAAAATTTCCTGTCGGACTAATGTCTAAAGCGGTAATAGTTTGGTCTGGTGTGGGTAGTTGTTTCCAAATTGTCGCTTTTTCCATGAGTGCATAGGATTGGGCGTTAATTTCTGTCTCTTTCACAGGGTTGGCATAAGCCGGTTGCACAGAAGAGATAAAGACCGTTGAGGAAAGACTTAAAAGAAGAGTGAGAATAGATCGCGTGTTCATAAGATAAAACTGAGAGACGTGTTCTAGGGATTTCCCCAACTATAAGAAGATCTATCCCCCAAGGTTCCGGCAAAACTGACAGTATAGGTTTTGGCTCAAGGGGGACTGACGAATACCATCGGCCAGCAGTTCCTAGCAATGGGTTGTCTAGCTTAACTTTCAAGCAGATCGGATGGCGATCTGGATAATTTTCTCAATTCTGCCTTGAGATAGGACAGTTTTAACGCTGGTATCTCATTCCAGGTAATTGGGACACTAATCCCAGTAGCTCTAATTCGATTAAGGTCGAGGAAACTTCTGCTGCACTTAATCCCGTTTGCTGTACGATCGCATCCAGGGAAGTCGCTTCCATCTTTACGCCGTCTAATACCTTCTGTTGCAAAGGAGGTAACGAGGGAACAGGAGCAGGTGCAGGTTTAGGAGATGTGGGGAATAAGGATAACTGTTGAGTGGGTACGTTCTCTCTTGGAATCACCGGATCGAGTTCTGGAATTTGGGACAACAGCTCTAATACATACCCTTCATTAATCAGCACCTGTGCCCCTTTACTGATTAAACCCAGACATCCTTTAGAGTTCTCATCATCAATTCGGCCAGGCAAGACATAGACATCCCGGCCAAATTCATTGGCTAATCTGGCCGTAATCAATGCTCCTGAGTGAGTCGGTGCTTCAGTGACTAATACGGCTCGACTCAATCCCGCCACAATACGATTCCGTTGGGGAAAATGGGCCCGGTTGGGTTGGACTCCTGCGGGATATTCACTGATCGCTAATCCTTGTTCGAGGATCTGGTTGTAAAGGGATTGATTGCCCGGAGGATAGATAATATCAACTCCAGTTCCCAAAACAGCGATGGTACGCCCTCCTGCGTCTAAACATCCCCGATGGGCTTGAGTATCCACCCCTTGAGCCATGCCAGAAACAATTGTAAATCCCCGTTGGACTAATTGCTTACTGAGGCGATAGGTCCATCGCCTACCATAGTCGGTCACTTCACGAGTGCCCACAATGGCTACGGCTGGTCTGATTCCTTGATTTTCTTCGGGTTCCACTATGCCTCGATAATAGAGTACCGGTGGAGGACTGGGGATTTCTAATAGTAAGCGTGGATAAAGGGCATCGCTAGGAGTCCAAAATTGAGGATTCGTTTGTAAATGCTGTTCTAAAAGGGCGATCGGATCGAGCTGTTTACGATGAGCTACCCAGGATTGTGCGGTTTTGATTCCAACTCCTTCTATAGAACTGAGGGCGATCGCATCTGCTTGCCACGCGGCTGCCAAACTGCCAAACTGATTCTCAATTCTTTGTAGCAAAACTGGCCCTACCTTCGGCAATTGTGACCAGGCTAACCAAAAAGCACGTTCTGTCATTCAACGTTGAGTTTGAATCTTTTCTTTTGCGTATTCCCTGTAGATTCTAGTCTAAAATCTAAGTCTATGCTATACTAAAGGATGGTCATTGCCGATGTAGCTCAGTGGTAGAGCAACCGATTCGTAATCGGTAGGTCGTGAGTTCAAATCTCATCATCGGCTTCAGCACTTAAACCCTTACACTGATAGGCTTTGACTCACAAGCCACCGGCTACAAATCGGGGATTAAACACATATTCGGCACAAATACAGCCTACTGCCAGAAGAGGGCATGAGACAAAATAGGATGCCTGTCGAAAAGAGGCATCCTTCCTAAATCTCTCCCATCCCATGGCTGTATTTTTCCCAATCATCATCCTTACTCTCTAGCCCAATGTAGGTTGCCTTCAGGCTTCCTCTAGCGTTGATTAATCCCCTACGGTAAACTCCCGTCTTTTCTGGCGTATCGCATCGTCGCCACCAGTAACCAAGCCTGTCCATCTATGACCCGGTAGGATTGCCCTTACTTGAGCATGGGTAAAGTGACCGGTTGCCATTAACTGTTCTTTGTCCATTACCCGACCAGCGTATGGGTTCCTCTGTGGTTTTGGGTTCGGGACTAACTTATCTATCTCAGCCCTGTGGGATCGCCTTGCCTCATCTACTCCTGATCGGGGAGAAGAAACCAGTTCATCCTCCCCAATCCGGTAGACAATCCCCCCTTTATCAAAGTCAATCCTGATGACTTTCCTGATGAGTAGCTCGGCAATAATTGCTGCCGAAAAGTAAACGCCATCGGACATAGAGCCATTGCCAATCTTGGATAGTAGCCTCTTGGTGTCTTCTGAGATAGTCAGGGTTGTCCGGCTCCGATTGATATCTTCCTTCCGCGCCGATTGGGAGTATAGTCCCACCTTTCCTTTATGCATAACCAGTGTCACGTCAAATAATAGTGATACTGATTGTATGTATTACCAATCTCCAAGTCAAGGGAGTGGGGAGTAGTTCAACTAATAAGAATAAAAATAGGATGCAGTGATAGTGAGATCTCTGGAAACTTTACGCTGTGAAATAGGGTTCAATCTCACAGCGTAACAACTGTTAAAAATAGGGCAGCTCTCGATTCTCTGACAGGGTCAATCCTTTTTCTCGCCCCTATCACCTGATAGTGAGGGAATAGTCCATTGAGAGAAAGCCCAACAAATTACCCTACCATCCCATGGGAGGAATAAACAGCTCTGTGCACCGGAATAATAGGATTCATTCCTGCTCGTTTACAATCAATGTAATATGTCACCCCTAACAGATTGACTAGGATACTATTGCAGTGTACACTGCAATAGTAGAGAATAAAGATATGAATCATGACTTGGAAACGCAACACATCAGGTTTTATCAAAACCCCGCCCAAGTGGAAGAGTGACCCGAAGACTAAAGCCGTAAGGATTCCTGTGTCCCTTGCGGAAGAAATCCTGGCGATCGCCCACCAGATTGATGACGAGAGAGCAGGAAATGGGGGTAGTGGGTCAGCAACCTATTTACCCCCAAGAGGTGAGGATAAAGCAATCGGCGATCGTGACTATGACGCTGCGATCGCAATCCTCAAAGACTCCCTTTTGTTAAAGGCGAATGCAGGGGGTAAAATTAAGGCGGAAATTAAAAAAGCTTTGGAGCTGTTGGAGGGAAATTAGGGTAGGATACTCGGCAAGATAGGCGCTTATCTTTAGAAAAAACAATGGCTAGAGCGAACCCTAGCCAACAAGAAAAAATAAACAATTAAATTATGGCTGAAATGCGGACAAAATCTCAATCCCCTGCTGCTCAAAAAGCTGGTAATCGTTCTAATTGTAGCACTGGAAAGCAGAGTGGGCAACGGTTTGAGAGATTTGACATTCTAGAGCATCTAGACCTTCTAGAGCCTACAAAGAGGAAGAACTTCTACCATTGCCCCAATTGCGGTAAGAATGATTTTCACGTCAACCCCATGGATGGAAAGTTTGCCTGTTTTTCTGGTGGTTGTTCCAGTGATTCTATAGTAGAGGCTCTCAAGCGAAAAGCAGGAACCTGGGAGGAACGGGGGTCAGGAAGTAAGACCCCTTTGACATCCTCCCCGCCCGCCGCTTCGCTCTGGACGGGGATTCCCTGTCTATTCAAGCAGTATCAAATAACGATAACTGCTTGAATTCCAGATGAGTTGACGCTTCAACGGTTGCTGCTCCCTTGACGGAAGTCTTACGC
>NZ_JAQMUE010000025.1 GCF_028330985.1 Roseofilum reptotaenium CS-1145
ACATGAAGACGGGTTGATTGCCTTTAACCGCGATCTGGGCTATTGGCACTGCGACTTGACACAGGTGCAGCAGTTGGCACTGACTGACGATGTGGTTGAATTTATGGCACTGAGGCTACACAAGCTACCTGAAGAAACCCAGAAGATTTTGAATTTGGCAGCTTGTATCGGCAATCAGTTTGACTTAGAAACTTTGGCCATTGTCAGCGAACAGTCTTCAATGGAGGTAGCAGCGTCTTTATGGAGCACACTACAAGAGGGATTAGTTTTACCCCTAGGTCAGACCTATAAGTTTTTCCAAGGGAGCAAGGGAGAGGAAAAAACGCTGGAATCCGACTTATCTGTGAGCTACAAGTTTTTACACGATCGCGTCCAGCAAGCCGCTTATTCCTTAATTCCAGAAGCCAAGAAACAGAAGACTCACTTAAAAATTGGGCAATTATTGTTATCCAATACCACAGAAGAAGAACGAGAAGAGAAAATCTTTGCTCTGGTTAATCAGTTAAATTATGGCGTGGAGTTAATCGTTGAAACCGATGAACGAGAACAGTTAGCCCGGTTGAATTTAGCCGCAGGGATTAAGGCCAAAACCGCGACAGCTTACAGTGGGGCAGTCAATTATTTTGCGATCGGTCGAGAACTCCTGAGGGCGGACTGTTGGCAAACTCAATACGACCTGACGTTAGCCTTGTTCGAGTCAGCAGCAGAAGCAGCTTATTTGAATGGTGAGTTTGAGGCAATGGAAGGATTCATCGAAGAAGTCTTGCGTGAGGGGCGATCGCTCTTGGAACGAGTTAAAGTTTACGAGGTGAAGCTCCAAGCCTATGCCGTCAGAAATCAATTTTTCGAGGCGATCGAAACTGCCTGGACTGTTTTAAAGTTGTTCGGAATTAGTTTTCCTGAATCACCAACCGATGCAGATATTCAACGAGCCTTTGCAGAGACGAAATCCCAATGGGGCGATCGCTCCATTGAAGACTTAAAGGACTTGCCTGCTATGATCGATCCAGAAAAAATGGCAACTTTACGCATTCTGATAAGCATCACTGGGGTAGTCTATATTGCGATGCCTCAATTTTTACCTCTGATTGTCTGCGAACAAATTAAATTATCCATGAACTATGGGAACGCTCGTTGGTCTGCTTTTTCTTATTCTATTTACGGCACAATTCTCTGCGGAGTTCTAGGGGATATTGAAGCGGGTTATCAATTTGGCCAACTCGCTTCACACCTCCTATCTCAATTTAATGCCACAGAAATCACCGCCAAAGTGGTGATTAATACCAATGGGGATATTCGGCATTGGAAAGAACCCATTCAATCGACCATCAAACCGCTGTTCTTCGCATACGAAACCGGCTTAGAAACTGGGGATATAGAATTTGCTGCCTATTGTGCTTGTTATGGAGAAATTTATTCATATTTGGCAGGCACTAATTTAATTGAACTTGCCGAACAAATAGCTATATATAGTCTATCTTTCCAGGAACTTAAACAAGAGACAGTTTTCTATTGGAGCGAAATCAATCGGCAAGCAATTTTAAACTTAATGGAATCTGGAACCAATCCAGGAATTTTGGTGGTGACAGCGTATAACGAAGAAAAATATCTACCGTTTCATCAGGAATCAAACGATCGATTGGCCTTACATATGATTCATTGCCACAAGTTAATTCTGAATTATTTATTCAATCGCTTGGAAGCAGCAATAGAAAATGCTGAGATAGCCGAAAAATATTTAGATGGAGTGACGGCGATGTTTGTGATTCCGACATTTTATTTCTACGATTCCTTGGCTCGATTGCGAGGGTTAAAGGCTCAAGATAAAGCCAATCTAGAAGCCCAACTTCAAAAAGTCGATTCCAATCAGAACAAAATGGAAAAATGGGCGAGCTATGCCCCCATGAACCATTTGCATAAATTCAATTTAGTAGAGGCAGAAAAATGCCGAGTTTTAGGGAAAATAGCTGAAGCTATCGTACTCTATGACCAGGCGATTTCTGGAGCAGAAGACAACAATTTCATCCAAGAAGAGAGCCTCGCCAACGAACTCGCGGCACAATTCTATCTGGATTGGGGTAAAGAAAGAGTCGCTGGTGATTACATGACCGATGCCTATTACGGTTATGCTCGCTGGGGCGCGAAGGCGAAGGTTGACCAACTCGAACAGCAATATCCCCAACTCCTCTCTACCATTGTGCAACAACCCTACTTACAGTTTATAAGCAGTCAAACCGTCACTTCGCCCGCAACACGAACCGTGAGTTCAACGAATAGTACAACTGGCTCAATACTTGACTGGGCAACGGCGATAAAAGCAGCTCAATCTCTATCGAGTGAAATTCACCTAGACAAGCTGGTTTCTATCTTAATGAAAGCAGTGATGGAAAATGCGGGAGCCGATCGCGCTATTCTGCTGTTAAACGAACAAGACGCTTGGCGAGTAGTCGCACAGTGTACACTCCAGGGGGGGCAGTTGCATTCAATATCTGCACCAGAGGAGCAAGCCCTGCCCAACAGTGTTATTAATAAGGTCAAACGCAGCCAACAACCGATTATAGTGAACGACTTTTCTCACGATACCGAATTTGCTGCTGAGTCCTATACCCCCCCCTTAGTTTCCTCTGTGCCCCGATCCTCAATCAAGGCAAGCTGATCGGCATTCTCTATTTGGAAAATCATCTAGTGGTGGGAGTGTTTACAGGCGATCGCGTAGAACTCCTTTCTCTGATCTGTTCCCAAACAGCGATCTCTCTAGAAAATGCCCGTCTCTACGAACAAGCACAACAGGCCCTCAAAGACTTACAAGAAGCCCACTTACAACTGGTGCAAAGTGAGAAAATGTCAGCTTTGGGTAACTTAGTCGCAGGAGTTGCCCACGAAATTAATAATCCGGTGGCATTTATTGCGGGAAACATAGAACCAGCACAAGATTATGTCCAAGACTTGTTTGGCTTAATTGACCGGTATCAGCAAGAGTATCCAGAGCCAAGTGAAGTGATAGAAGAAGAAATCGAATCAATAGACTTGGAGTTTGTGCGCTCCGATTTACCCCAACTGATTGCGTCGATGCGAGAAGGAACCGATCGCATCAGCCACATTAGTACATCTTTACGGACATTTTCGCGCACGGACAAAGAGTATAAAGTCCCGTTTAACTTACATGAAGGGATCGACAGCACATTGCTGATTCTCAAACATCGTCTGAAAGCCAACGATGAGCGCCCGGCAATTGAAATTGTCAAAGACTATGGAGAATTGCCAGAAGTGCAATGTTTTCCCGGACAACTTAACCAAGTATTTATGAATCTGATTGCCAATGCCATTGATGCTTTAGAAGAGTCGAACCAGGGACGCAGTTTTGAGGAGATTGCCCATCAGATTATGATTACCACCTCAGCCATGAAGGAGACAGTGATCATTTGTATTACCGATAATGGTACGGGAATGCCAGAAAACGTGAGAGAACGCATTTTTGAGCAAGGATTTACTACAAAAGCGGTAGGTAAAGGTACAGGCTTGGGAATGGCGATCGCCCGTCAAATTGTTGAAGAAAAACACGGGGGTATCATGACTTTTGATTCAGAATTAGGCAAAGGAACCACATTTAAGATCGCGCTCCCCGTCAGTAGCTTGTGAAAACGACTGAAATAAAAAATCTTCAATCGAACGTGGATTCCCAAAAAAAATGTTAAGTCACCATCATGTTCCAGCAAAGATAGCGATCAAGTGGCTGGCGAACCCCTGAAAAATGGGATCAATTTGGAACTGAACGATTAGCTTTTATTTAAGAAAAAAAATAGTGAGACCATCTCTTACCGAAATCAGGTCAAGTAGGGTATGGTGGCGATCGCGATCTCTATTTGAACTGAAATATAATAATAGATACCATACAACCCCACTAACAAACTTAGAGTAATGATCCCAAAACTTCCTGATTATCACATTAGCGAAACCCTATACGAAGGAGAGCGAACCCTAGTGTATCGGGGAGTTCGCTCTTCTGACTCTCTAGAAGTTGTAATCAAAGTCCTTCGTAATGAATACCCCAGTTTTAGCGAATTGTTACAGTTCCGTAATCAGTATGCTATTGCTAAAAACCTAAAGACTGGCGTTGTCCAACCTTTAAATTTAGAGCGTTATGGCAATGGTTACGCCTTAATTATGGAAGACTTGGGGGCTATCTCTCTGGACAAAACCTTAGCCGAACAGAACTCATTAGATTTAGAAACGGGTTTGCAGATTGCCATTCAACTGGCTGAGATTCTACAAGAACTCGATCGCCAAAGAGTGATCCACAAAGACATTAAACCAGCCAATATCCTAATTCAGCCACAAACCAAAGAGATTAAACTGATAGATTTCAGTATTGCCTCCTTACTGCCTCGCGAAGCACAAGAAATCAAAAATTTTAACGTCCTAGAAGGAACTCTCGCTTATATTTCCCCCGAACAAACCGGGCGGATGAATAGAGGAATAGACTACCGCAGCGACTTCTATTCTCTGGGCGCAACCTTATACCAACTGCTCACCGGAGTCTTACCTTTCCTGAGCGACGACCCCATGGAATTAGTGCATTGTCATATTTCGCAACAGCCAGTGCCCCCAGCAGAATTAACAAAGAAAGACTCAAACCCAGACATCCCAGCAGTAGTTTCAGATATAGTGATGAAACTAATGTCCAAAAATGCAGAAGAGCGCTATCAGAGTGCATTAGGATTAAAATGTGACCTAGAAAAATGTCTAAACCAATGGCAAGAAAAGGGGAAAATAGAAGCCTTTGAATTAGGTAGCCGGGATACTGCCGCTCGCTTCCTGATTCCGGAAAAACTCTACGGACGAGAAAAAGAAGTACAAGCCTTACTTGATGCCTTTGACCGGGTGGCAGGGGCTTCCCCCACAGCCAACTGCTCACTACTGACTCCCCAAGGTGAAGCCCTGCCTACTTCCCGCTGTGAAATGATGCTAGTAGCCGGATTTTCTGGGATTGGTAAAACAGCAGTGGTTAACGAAGTGCACAAGCCCATTGTTCGCCAACGGGGCTATTTTATCAAAGGAAAATTCGACCAGTTTCAACGCAATATTCCTTTTTCTGCCTTCGTCATTGCCTTCCGCGATTTGATGGGACAGCTTTTAGCAGAGAGCGATGAACAACTGCAACAATGGAAAGACAAAATTCTGGCTGCCTTAGGCGAACAAGCCCAAGTCATTATTGATGTGATCCCAGAACTAGAGCAAATTATCGGGGCGCAACCGAGGGTCGAGGAATTGTCTGGCAGTGCGGCCCAAAATCGGTTTAACCGACTATTCGAGCAGTTTATCCAAGTTTTTGCCACCCCAGAACATCCCCTGACGATCTTTATTGATGACCTGCAATGGGTCGATGCTGCCTCTTTGAAGTTAATCCAACTGCTGATGTCCGATAGACAACGGGGCTATCTGTTGTTATTGGGAGCCTATCGCGATAATGAAGTGTCCCCCACCCATCCCCTGATGTTGGCAATCTCCGAGCTGGAAAAATCCGGTGCCCAGCTGCAAACGCTCACCCTCGAACCCTTAAGCCAAAAAGATCTCGGTCGCCTAACCGCCGACACCCTCAGTTGCGCTCAAGCAGTTGCCTTGCCCCTAACAGAATTAGTGTATGGAAAAACCCAGGGCAATCCATTCTTTTCGACCCAGTTTCTCAAAGGATTACATGAGGATGGCTCGATTGTGTTCAATCGGGATGTGGGCTACTGGGAATGCGACTTGACCAAAGTGCGAGAATTAGCCCTGTCCGATGATGTGGTGGAGTTTATGGCAGCCAGATTGGACAAGTTGCCCCCCCAAACGTGCGAGATGTTAAAACTAGCCGCCTGTATCAGCAACCGGTTTGAGTTGGACATTCTAGCAGCAGCAGGGGACCTGACCTGGGAAGAGGCAGCAGGTGCCCTATGGCCAGCACTGCAAGAAGGGTTCATCTTGCCCATCAGCAATACCTATAAGTTCTTCCAAGAGACGATAGGGGAAGCCAAAAATGTGCTCACGGATGTGAGAGTGAACTATCAATTCCTACACGATAGGGTTCAACAAGCGGCTTATTCGTTAATTCCCGAAGGGCAAAAGCAAGTGACCCATTATCAGATAGGCAATCGCCTGTTGGCTTATTTAGGGCCGGTAGAACGGGAAGAGAAGATTTTCGATATTGTCAATCAAATCAATATCGGACGCGAGGAGATTGTCCAGGGGGAGGAAAAAGAACAACTTCTTGAACTTAATTGGCGTGCGGCTCAGAAAGCGAAAATAGCGACGGCTTATGAGGCGGCGAAAATGTATTTCCAGATAGCGATAGAATTGCTGCCACAGGAGGCTTGGGAAACGCTTTATGAGCTAGCCTTTGGACTTTATTTTGGTCTGGCTGAAGTCCAACTTATGAGTGTTGATTTTGAGGCGTTAGACACCAATTTAACAACTTTGCTTCCCTTGGCCCAGTCTCCTGTAGACCGCGCTCGCATTTACATGCTCAAAACGAATCAATCTGTCCTGCAAAACGCTTATGTTAAAGCGATTGAAGTTGGTTTGGCAGGGTTGCGAGAGGTTGGAATTGAGGTTAACCCAGAAAATATCAAACGATTGGTTCAAGAAGATGTAGAGGCGATTACCGCCCAACTCGAAAATCGCCCTATTAATGTTTTGTTGGATTTACCGGAAGCGACTGACCCGGGAGCGAAAGTGGCGATCGAATTGCTGATGAAAGTGATAGCAGCAGGATACTTTAGTGGCGATCGCGATCTCTATAATTTTGCCGCAGTCAGAAGCACGCGCTTGTCCATCGAATATGGCAATTTTTCCAAGTCAATTATGGTCTATGCCAGTTATGGTGAATGGCTGGGGTTATTGAAAAATCAATATCAACAAGCCGTACAATTTTGCGAGTTGTCTCTGCAATTGAGCTATAAGCTCAAGAATAAGTCTGAGCGCTCAAGTTCCTGTTTCTTACTCGGTGGCTGTGTTTATGTAAAAGCCAAACCCATTCAAGATGCTCCCAAAGTGAATTACGAAGGGTTCTTAGCTGGGCTGGAATCAGGAGATGTGCAATATACCGTCTATAACTTATTTGCCAATATTTACAATCGCATCTTTGGGGGAGAAAACTTAAGAGATATTGCCACCGATATCGAGAAGTTTTCGGCGATCGCCAAAAAAATGCAAAACGATCTTGCCCTTAATATCTTCGAGGGCTGTCAATTTTTCATCCAGAAACTCTCTGGGCGCACGGATGAGGAAGGTGCGGCAGAACAAGCTTGGTTTGAACATCATATTGCTGCCAAATCTTATCTTCCCCTGGGGATTTACACCATTCTTCAGATGCACGCGGCTTGCGTGTACGGGGATTTTGAAGGGGGTTGCAATTACACCATAGAAGCGAGTAAGTTTTTTATGGCTTGCGAGTCTTTTACAACCGCTTCGGGATATTATTACTACAGTTCTTTGAACTGGTTGAGACGCGATGGCGATTTGTCCGAAGAGGAGAAATCGCAAATCGAAAGTAATCAAGTCAAGATCAAACGTTTCGCTGATAGCTGTCCGGAAAACTTTCTACACAAATATTTACTCGTCGAAGCTGAACGGGCGCGAGTGACGGGTAAGCAAATGGAAGTGATGGAACTTTACGATCGCGCGATCGCCGAAGCAAAGGCCAGTAAGTACATCCAAGAAGAAGCTCTCGCCAATGAACTGGCTGCTCAATTTTACCTCGACTGGGGCAAAGAAAAAATTGCTCAGGCCTATATGACCGATGCCTACTACTGCTACGCCCGATGGGGTGCAAAAGCCAAAACTCACCAACTGGAAGAAAAATATCCCCAACTCCTCTCGCGAATTGGGCAACCAGGCGAAATACTTGAGAGCGATCAAAGTGTTACTTCCACCTTGACACAAACGGTTAGTTCGAGTAGTAGTACAACTGGCTTGATGCTGGATTGGGCAACGGCGATGAAGGCATCTCAGTCCCTATCAAGTGAAATTCAGTTGGACAAACTGGTTTTAGCTCTGATGAAGGCAGCGCTGGAAAATGCTGGAGCTGATAGTGGCATTCTGCTTTTAAGTCAACCAGAAGGTTGGCAAGTGGTAGCCCGATGTTCGGGAGAAAACTATGAGTTGCGTTTGAACGAAGCATCCGATGATTGTGCCTTGCCAACAAGCGTGATTAATAAGGTCAAACGTACCCAAAAACCAATTATTGTCAACAACTTTTCTAGCGATACTCAGTTTGCAGCCGACTCTTATCTACTTCAAGGGCAGCCCAACAGTTTCTTGTGCACTCCTATTCTCAACCAAGGCAAGCTCATTGGCATTCTCTATCTGGAAAATCATCTGGCGGTGGGGGCTTTTACCAGAAATCGCCTGGCACTGCTCGAACTTCTGAGCGCTCAAGCCGCGATTTCCATCGAAAATGCCCGACTCTATCATCGCTTAGAAGAATATAGCCATACCCTCGAAGCGCAGGTGGAGCACCGAACTCAGGAACTCAATGACAAAAACCGGCACTTGCAAACGACTCTAGAGCAATTGCAAAGGACTCAACTTCAGTTAATCCAGAGCGAAAAAATGTCTAGTTTAGGGCAAATGATAGCGGGCATTGCCCATGAAATTAACAATCCTATCAGTTTTATCTCGGGCAATATTATTTACTCACGCGATCATTTCCACACCTTGTTAGAGGTGCTCGAACTTTACCAACAAGAATTTCCTGATACAAGTGTGACCCTCGCAGAAAAGCTAGAAGAAAGCGATTTGGATTTTGTTAAGGAAGATATGAAAAACATCCTCTTCTCTATGGAGACAGGGAGCGATCGCATTCGCCATATTATTTTGGGATTGCGTAATTTCTCTCGTTTGGATGAGTCAGGAATCAAACGAATAGATGTCCATGAAGGATTAGATAATACCCTGATGATTTTACAGCATCGCCTCAGTTCTACTGGGAAGCGAAAGGAAATTAAAATCACTAAAGAGTATGCGAAGCTTCCTCGAATTAACTGCTATGCCAGTCAACTCAATCAAGTGTTTCTCAATATTATCACCAATGCAATCGATGCCCTAGAATCTTGCGGTTCTCAGGTGTCTTCTAAAACAAGAGAAATTCGCATTAGCACTGAGGGGACTGATACACAAAAAATCAAGATTCGCATTGCAGACAACGGGCCAGGAATCAGTGATAGCATTCGCCAGCGTATATTTGACCCGTTTTTCACCACCAAACCTGTCGGTAAGGGAACCGGTCTAGGTTTATCCACCAGTTACCAAATTGTCACCGAGCAGCATAGGGGACAGTTGTACTGTTTCTCTGAGCTGAAAAAAGGAACGGAGTTTGTCATTGAGATTCCCATTGAGTTATAGAAGAGAAGGAGTTGCTTAGGACAGTTAGATGAGTGTTTGAGCCAATGGGCAATGTCCTAACTCTTCCTTTCTCTGCTATAGCCTGGAATTGACCACACTAGCACTATTGACAATTGCCAAACCGAGTCTTGATATCCCTGAACCCAGAAAGGTACTGTATCGCTAAGGAAAGAATCAGGGTTTCAAGCCCATTTTTACAAGAATGACATAAAGAGGGATATAACTGATTTTTCTCCCGTCATTACTAAGTGAAGTCATTGTTCAAAGAAACCTCGAATCATGAAACCTCATCTGAGTTTACTTCTAAGTGTTACTGTCGTTCTTCTCGCCTCTCCCTCTCTGGCACAAACCACCTGGCCGAGAGATTTTCCTGTCGATACTCAACCTGCACCCTCTGAACCATCCTCTAGTGTTCCGACGGATGGAATTCCGGTAGAGACTCAACCCCGGTTTACTTGCGAAATTGAGCAGGGACAACCAACGGTAATGTATCATCCCACCAGTCAACCGAATCAATCTTATGCTTGGGCTACTCCTATTGAACTGGGAGGAGGATGGACACCAGAACGTCGATGTACAGAAATTAGTAGACGACTGGAGTTTTATCGCGCCGATGGATTGCTGGAATTGCAAACGGGTTTTGAGAATGATTATGATACGGTTTGTGTCACTACCCGTGCAGATAATCGCTGTCGCATCGTTCTCACCGTTCCTCCTGGACGAGATCCAGGGTTAATTCGCGATCGCGTATTTGAGAATTTGGCGATCGCTGATAGCGGCCAAAATACGCTTCCCGTCACCACTTTTACTGAAGGACGTAGCACTAGCAACTGGTTAGATCTGCTGGGCCAAGTTACGAACCGCGATCTATCCGGACTCAACCGCATTCCCACACCCCAACCCGAAACCCCTCAACCGCGTACCCTATCCAATGGAATCGATCTCAGACCATTCCTCGATCCAGCCGATGGAGGAACCGGCCAACATCTGCGTTAAAATGGGAACTCTTAAGGGAAAAACCGGTTGTTCCTATTCCCCATTCCCTATTCCCAGCGCGAAGCGCTATGAAAATTCTCGCCTATGTTTGGTGTGATCCCATCCTCGAATCTCCCCCTGAATCCAGTATTTGGGGATGGGAAGTCGATCGCATCTACCAAGATTTAGGGGGAAGAGAAGAACTCAAAACCCTATTTCAAGACCTGGAAGCAGAGGAAGAAACGGGTGATATTTACTTGCTCATTCGCCGACTGGAAGAACTGGGAGATAATGCAGAAACGATGGCTCATGCTCTCGGGCGCTTAGAAACTCAAAATGTACAGGTAATTGCACTTCAGGGTGAAGAACAACCTAGAGCAGAAAATAGCGATATTCTCCAATTCTTTAATCACGTCCAAACCTATTATCGCAGCCTCCACATTCGCCAAGGTCACGCTCAAAATCGTCTGCAAGCTAAACCCCCACCGGGAAAAGCACCCTATGGTTATAAACGCAACAAAAATAGCTATAGTCTAGACCGCAGTTATGCCCCCGTTGTTAAAGACTTTTTTGACCATTTTCTCCTTTATGGATCGGTTCGTGCTGCCGTTCGCTATCTGAATCAAAAATATCGCAAAACAATCTCCGTCTCCACCGGTAAACGATGGCTCATCAATCCCGTTTATCGAGGAGACACTGCCTTTAAAAACGGCGAAATTCTTTCCGATACTCATACCCCTATTCTCTCACGAGAAGAAGCCGCCCAAATCGATCGCCTCCTGCGTCGGAATCGTCGCCTTCCTCCTCGCTCGGCAAGCGCTCCGCGATCGCTCTCTGGCTTAGTTTCCTGTCAAAACTGCCAATCCGGAATGAAAATCACCCGTGTTACCCGTCATCGTCAACCTGGCGAATATCTCTATCTGCGTCCCATTCACTGCCCTCGACAACCCCAATGCAAAGGATTACGCTACGAACAAGTTTTAGACGCAACCATTACCCAAATTTGTCAAGACTTACAGCCAGCCGTTTCTAAACTTACTCTCCCCGATCTCGAACAGATTGAATCACAACTTCAGCAAAAAATCAACCAGAATCAAAAAATCTTAGACCAATTACCTGAACTGAAAAAAAACGGAATCCTTGATGCAGAAACAGCCGATCTTCGTGCCTATAAACTCCGTAGCGAACTCTCCAAACTACAAGCCAATTTAGCTGCACTTCCTCCGGTTAATTTAACCTCAGTCGCCCAAGCGGTTTCGATTCCCCAATTTTGGCTCGATCTTTCTGAAGCAGAACGGCGCTTTTACTTGCGTGAATTCATCCACCAAATTCAAATTATCCGCTCCTTCGATACCTCTCCCTTCAAGTGGTTGGTGAAACTGATTTTTATCTTCTGATCCTTAGTTTAGCTATCCCTTACTAAAAGTTAAGATTGACTATCCCAACTAAGAATCTGAATCCCATTCCAAAATGTAGGATATCCATTGCCCGGAGTCAGTAATTCCAGTAATAAACTACATTCAGGGTTAAGAGTAACGAAATCTAAATTCGCTTGCTGAACTTCTTTTTCATTCGCATCATCTACAATCAGAATCGCTTTAGGAGCTAGAAAGGGACGGACAAGGAATAAGCCCATGAGTTGGGAACGATAGTCATGCGCTCCATCATAAAGATAAACACCGATTTTGTTTTCGGTTTCTACTTCTCTGAGATCGGCAAAAAAATCTTCAAAGTCTTGGCAGCAGAAACACACTTGACTCTCTAAACCAAATCGTTCTAAATTCTCTTGTAGTGCGGGTTGATTTTTACCTTCTGGATCAAATTCAGAAAAATTATCGACTGCATAGGCCATTCGATCTGGAGCATCTAGAAGCGCACCAATAAGGGTTGCTCCTTGATAACTTCCAATTTCACAGTAAATTTCATCGGGTTCCATACAATATACTGCAAAATTCAATAACTGCATGACATTGGTGGTTGTCATACCTCGCAGATACTGTCCAACTTCATAAAACCGGTTAGATGTAGGATGAATAGAGTGGGTTCCCCAATTTTCATAGAGGGAGGGGAGTTGCTCTAGGAACTGATGATAATCCATAGGTAGACTCAAGGGAAATCAAGTATTATCGATATGATAACAAAACTGAGTTCATTATGAAATTTGTTTTAATCTTAAATTTACAATAGACAATCCCATAATCGCTAAAAACAAGACTAGCCCAATTGTACAAGCATAGCTCATTTCCAACTTCTGAAAGGCTTGTTCATAAACATAATAAACCAAAGTTTTAGAGCTGTTTCTCGGTCCTCCTTGGGTCATGATATACACTTCTTCAAAAACTTTAGTGGCTGAAATGGCGGAGATAACGGCGACTAAAAATAAATAGGGTTTCATCAATGGTAAGGTAATATCCCAATGCTTGATGATGCCATCTGAACCATCAATGGCAGCAGCTTCGTAGAGTTCTTGGGGGATACTTTGTAGACCAGCTAAATAGATGACCATATAATAGCCCAGTCCTTTCCAAATGGTGACGACCATGACACTATAAATTGCCCATTGGGGACTGGTTAACCAGGGAATCGTGGGTAGATTAAAAGAACTTAAGGCTTGGTTAAATAAGCCATTTTCCGCATAGAGCCATCGCCAGGCAATTCCCGCAACGACCATAGAAATAATTACGGGGGTATAGAAGGCGGCTCTAAATCCACTGATACCCTTGATTTTTTGATTGACTAAAATGGCCAATCCTAGGGGAAGGATGACCAGTAAAGGGACAACACAGAGCAGATATAGGAGCGTATTTCTAAGCGTTTGCCAAAAGAGGCGATCGCTGCCTAATCGCTGGAAGTTTTTTAAACCCATCCATTGAGTTTGTTGGCTGATTAAATCATAGTTAAATAAACTCAGGTAAATGGCTTGCAAAGCGGGCCAAAATACGGTTAAGCTTAAAATCAGTAGGGCAGGCAGCAAAAACAAATAGGGAGTTAATCTCTTCAGCCGTGTTGCATCCATAGTTATACCTCTGGCCAGAGGCGCTCAAGTTGCTTTTTCCAAGCAGCTAGAACTTGCTCCCGTTCTTGGGCATTTTGCGATAACTCTCCCATCATACCTTCTTCATAAAATCGATGCAGTGTTTGCAGGGTACCTTCTAGGGTTTGTCCTTGGGCTTTGGAGGCTTCTACAATCATCCGTAATTGTCGTTCTAATTGGGATTGGAAATAAGGAGTTAATCCTTCTTCTTGCAAGCGGGTTAACCGACCAATAGCCTCAGCAAAGGGTTCTGGTTTTAATCCCTCTAGCTGATGGCGATAAACCACCCATATCACCCCTTGATGGATAGCATAACGAGTTTCTTGGGTGACTTCAAAATTGGACTCTAATAGGTCTTCAAAAAAGGGTTTGGCTTCTTCAACTGGAGCCATCGGTGCTAATCCCATGACCCAAGATTCATCGTCGGAGAGCAGTACTAATAATCGTAAATTTTCCCGATTGATTTGCCAGGAACCTGGACTTACCTCAGTAATCTTGTCACCAAATAACTCGTCTAATACTTTATTAATCTCTTCAGGAGTCATAAACCCAAATGTGTTCTACAATTAATATCATGCTCCAAGTTATCACGGCTGGCAATATTCACCTTTATCCCATGACCGACTCCCCATCTCCTAATCCTTCTGAATCTTTACTCCATCATCACCATCCCCATGAAGCCAATTCTTTGCACCCCCACGTTCATAGTGAAGAATCCCTACGACAAATTGTCAATCAACTCTCGCGGATTGAGGGCCATGTGAGGGGAATTAAGGGTATGGTACAACAAAGTACCCCCTGTCCTGATGTGCTAATTCAGCTTGCAGCAGTCCGGGGGGCGATCGATCGGGTGTCTCGCATTATTTTAGATGAACATTTGACCGAATGCATTGGTCGAGCGGCTCGTGAGGGGAATATTGAGGAAGAACTGGATCAACTTAAGGCTGCTCTAGACCGATTTTTGCCGTTGGCGAAGAAGAAGTCGAAGTCCAAGAAAGAGGGCTAGTGAATAGTTAAGGGCATTAGGTACGATTCGTTGTAGGGCTTTAGCCCTAAAATGTTCGGAGGGCTAAAGCCCTACAACGAAGGACATCCACTATCAAAGCTATGGGTTATTGGCTTTTGGCTGAAGATGAGAGACTAGGGCTTTTAACCCTAAACGGTAGCTTTCTGGACCGAAACCGCTAATTTGCCCAACAACCACTGGTGCTAAATAGGAGTGGTGGCGGAAGGGTTCGCGACGGTAAATGTTGCTGAGGTGAACCTCGACGGTAGGAATGGAAACGGCAGCGATCGCATCTCGCAGAGCTACACTGGTATGAGTATAAGCTCCCGCATTGATTACAATGCCTTGATAGCGATCTACTGCCTGATGGATGGCATCGACTAACTCTCCCTCATGATTGGATTGAAGGGTGGTTACCTCCACTTGAAGGGTTTTGCCATCCTCTTTCAATTGTTGATTAATCTCAGCTAGAGTGGTCGCACCATAAATTCCTGGTTCTCGCAGCCCCAATAAATTGAGGTTAGGGCCGTGCAATACCAAAACGTTCAACAAGTTTTAATATCCTCAGTTGATAGAACAGTTTATCGTCTCGATTCGCGGTCATTAACGGGAATTGGAATCGGCTCTGGTTCAGGCTGGATATCTGGCCCTAAGAGGGCTTCAATCAGTTTACGAGCCAATTCTTTGATTTTTTCCCAGATTTCGTCGATATAGTCCATTCAGTGTGAAACTCCTTTTGCTGAACTCTAGCCCAGTACATTCAAACTGGGTTAGTCAATCAAAGGCTTAATCCTTTCTTTGATCATAACGAATGATCACAGATCGGCAACCTTTGTTGTCATGAGTTTTCAAAAGTTTAAGATTTATGCAAGTGTTGCCGCAGCCGATCTAAGGCCCAAGATTGGCTAAAATCCCGTAGGGTAGAGCGATCTAGTATACTGGCTAACTGCTGGCGATAATGGGTTACTTCTCCATTGGGTGACGCTAATCCGATGTAAACTAAGCCGACGGGTTTTTCTGTTGTGCCTCCACCGGGGCCGGCAATGCCTGTGATACTAAGGGCCCAATCAGTGTTTAATTTCTGTTGAATACCTGTGGCCATTTGTTCGGCGATGCGATCGCTCACTGCACCATAGGCTTCTAAATCATCCGGATTGACCCCTAATAAGCCGATCTTGACCTGATTATCATAGGCGATGACTCCCCCCCTAAAGTAGGCAGAACTGCCCTGTACAGCCGTAATTGCTGCCCCTAAACCGCCCCCAGTACAAGATTCGGCGACGGCTAAGGTTTGTCCAGACTCTAACAATAACTTGCCGACGACATCTGCTAAGGTTTGGTCATCTACGCCAAAGCAGTATTCTCCGGCTATGGCTCGAATATGGTCTTCTACAGGATTAATCAGCCCTTGTGCTTCTAGTTCAGATGCGGCACAAGTGGAAATTCGCAACTTCACCAACCCTTTGCCTGCATAGGGCGCTACTGTCGGATTTTTATACTCAAAGACTTCGGGTATTTTTTCCACTAAAGCCGATTCCCCAATGCCCCAAAACTTGAGGGTACGGCTATAAATCATAGTTTCGCCCCATCCCTGCTGTTTGAGATAAGGAACGGCTGTTTCTTTCCACATGCGATGCATTTCACTGGGCACTCCAGGAAACGTCATCAGGGTTAAATGAGGACGCGGATGCCAGATAATTCCCGGAGCAGTGCCACTGGGGTTAGGCAAAATCATGGCTCCTTCGGGGGTGAGCGCCTGTTTGCGGTTACTGGGGTTCATGGTGCGTCCCCGTTGCGCATATTTGGCTTCAATATCGGCGATGACTTCTGGGCGCTCAACTAAGTGGGTTTCAAAGAAGGAGGCAATAGTTTCACAGGTGAGGTCATCGGGTGTGGGGCCGAGTCCTCCCGTAAATAGTATAATTTCGGACTGTCGATCGAGGGCGGTGGCGATCGCCTTTTTCAGACGCTCTACATTATCCCCCACCACGGTTTGATAGTAATGGGGAATCCCCAACTGCGCCAACTCTTGAGCTAAAAACTGGGCATTACGATTGAGAATATCTCCCAGAAGTAACTCTGTGCCCACACAAATAATTTCGGCTGTCATACACGCACATACAGTTTCAGATACCGATTGATTTTATCATTTCAGAAATGGGTAATGAGTAATGAGTGATGAGTAATTTATATTACAAAATTAGGAGGTAATAATGTTCATCATGACCCAAGAAGTTAAGTTTTCTGGTAGGGTAGAAGTATCCGTAGTTATTTGCCAATACGTTCTCCTCCTTCGGTGACCAAATATAATCTCTCTAATGTAACTCTCTTCTGATGTTTCATTGGTAAATATTCGATTCTTTGACATCCCAAGGAGAACTGACTATAAAACGATGTAGTAATTAAGGAGAGGTAATCTCCACTACTTTATTGACCTTCTATCTGATTGTATCTTAGTTCTCGGAAAGTGACAGAAGAGGATGATACAAGAGGTCTAATGAAGCGTGAAGTATTTCTGAGTTTACCTCAAGGATAAGGGGCTGGTGCACAACTGAAGATAATATAAACGAATGTAACGGGCGAGCACGTGAAATTGCCGAAAACTCATAGATATTTTAACTTAATCGGTGTTTTTGTAAAGAATTGTAAATAAAATTTAATCAATCTTGTCCTATATGCCAACAAAACTTAAAATTCTTCATGAAGCTTATGCTCTATAGATAGCCCCAATCCCTATCTACTCGATCAACCCTTAGAACTCTTAGGAGTATTTTTAACTATGGCATTTCTAAAAAATTTACTCGGTGGCAAAAAAAATAACTTTCAAGTTCAGTTTGATGAGACTCCAAAAACGGAGGCTCAACCTGTAGCTACTCCTGCCCCAGCTACTGAAGCACCTGCCCCGGCGGCTGAAGTTCCTGCACCAGCGCCGAAGAAAACCAAAACTTCCATCAAGGCAAAACAGAAAAAGGCAAAACAGGAAGCCCCCCCTGCACCGACTCCTGCACCAAAACCAGTTGCTCCAGCAAAACCAGCTCGACCTGTTGTAGAAGGAGGGTTTGCAACCCAGTACATGAATACAAGGACAGGCATGAGTCGCCGTCGTCCTGGAGCCAACATGAAAAGCTTTTTAGATATGGCTCGGACAGCGAAAAAATAGGAAATAGGGAATAGGGAACAGACTATCTTCGTGTCCCCCTATCCCCCTATTTCTCACTCTAGGTTTGCTGAGACCACAACCGGGTGGGGAGTCCCCAAATATAGATGAAGCCTTCAGCCGCTTTATGGTCAAATACGTCTTCTTCGCCGTACGTAGCCCAGTCTAGACTATAGAGACTCTGGTCAGATTTGCGGCCGACAACCGTGGCTGAACCTTTGAACAGTTTTACTCGTACTGTACCCGTGACTCGCTCTTGAGTATTGGCGATAAAACCATCTAACGCCCCCTTCAAAGGAGAGAACCAGAGTCCGTTATAAACTAATTGACTGTAGGTTTGCTCAATTCCCCGCTTATATTGGGTCACATCAGCAGTGAGAGTTAAGCTTTCTAAATCCCGGTGTGCTTGGATGAGGACTAAGAGAGCTGGGGTTTCATAAATTTCCCTGGATTTAATCCCCACGAGACGGTTTTCAATCATATCAATGCGACCGATACCGTGGTTTCCGGTTATTTGATTGAGTTGGGTAACTAAAGCCACTGGATCGATCGCCTGACCATTAAGGGAAACGGGTAGACCCTTTTCAAACCCAATCTCAACATATTCCGGTTCATTGGGCGTATCGGAGATCGCCTTGGTCATCTGATAAACTTCTTCTGGAGGCTCTGCATAGGGGTCTTCCAGAACGCCGGCTTCGATCGCCATTCCTAATAAGTTACGGTCAATACTATAGGGAGATTTCTTTGTAACGGGCGCAGGAATGCCGTATTTTTCCCCGTATTCAATGGTTTGTTCGCGGGAAAAGCCCCATTCCCGTGCAGGAGCCAGGATTTTCAGACTGGGGTTGAGTGCGCCAATCGCAACGTCAAAGCGCACTTGATCATTCCCTTTACCAGTACATCCGTGGGCGATCGCATCTGCCCCATATTCCTGAGCTGCTTCCACCAACAGTTTAGCAATCAACGGCCGGGCTAAAGCCGTCGATAAAGGATAGCGATTTTCATACAACGCATTGGCTTGAATGGCGGGAAACCCATACTCTTTCACAAAGGTTTCCGTCACATCAGCCACCAAGGATACACTGGCTCCAGAATCAAGCGCTTTCTTGCGGATGGGTTCCAACTCATCCCCCTGACCCAGATCCGCCGCCAACGTAATCACTTCTTCCACTCCCCATTCATTCATCAGGTAGGGAATACAAACGGAGGTATCTACACCTCCAGAATAGGCTAAGACAACTTTTTTGGCACGACCCATAGGTTTATTTACCCTAAAAACATTAATCGGCTCTTTCAATTAAAAATTAAAAATTAAAAATTAAAAATTAAAAATTGATTACGAGTTATGGAGTGGGCAAGCCTATCAGGGTCAATGCTCAAGGCTCTCGGTGTAGCTTAACGACTCTCCGGGCTATTATAGCGCTGGGTACTATAGTGTTTACAACTATTGGAAAGCGGCATGGATAGCTTGTTCGAGATCTTTCATTATAGCCAGGAGCAATCCCATCCTCCGATCTTACTCCCTATTGCCTAGCGCAAAGCATTGTCCCCTAATCTTTGAACTGGTAATCCTGTACTGAACGGAGTCGCCAAGTCTCATCATTCATGACTTCCAAAACTTGGTGATGATAATGTAACAAAGTGGGGCGGTGTCCCACACTGATATAAGTGGTCGATAGAGCTTCTAAATGTTTGTAGAGAATTTGCTCATTGTGGATATCTAGAGCGCTCGTGGCTTCATCCAACATAGCATACCGGGGTTGAGTCAGTAACAAACGGGCAAAAGCTAGGCGCTGTTGTTCTCCCATAGACAAAATGGAATGCCAGTCTTCAATCCGATCTAAATTATCCAATTTTTCAGCCAGGTTAGGTAGGTTAACCTGGTTGAGTACTTGATAAATTTGGCGATCGGGAATATTCAGATCAGTGCGTGGATAGAGGAGTTGATCGCGAAGAGAGCCTAAAATCAGATAAGGACGTTGGGGTAAAAATAGAATTTCTTCTAAGGGTGGGCGGTAAATTATACCGGTTCCAGAATCCCACAAACCCGCAATTGCGCGTAAAATAGAACTCTTGCCACAACCGCTTACACCGACAATTAAGAGTCCTTGGCTGCTAGGGACTTGCAAAGATAAGTCTTTCACTAAAGTTCTTTGATAATTGGGAGTTTGCAAAGTAATCTGGTTGAAGCTCAATTGCGATTCCTCAATCATCGTAATTCTCGGAGTTTTGTCGAGGACTTGTTCCCTGTTCTCTTCTAGCGCTTTAGCAAAACTTTCTAAACGTTCAATTCCTGCCATGAAATCAGTCAGATACTCAAACCTTCTGATGATAACATTCAAGGAATTAAATACTCTTCTAAAAGCTCCTAATGCTTTTTGTAAGTCACCGACTTCTATGCCCGGTTCTCCTCTTAAAATTCTCGGTCCAATAAACAAGGCAGGTAAAACCCAGGTAAGATAATCATATAAATTTTGAAAGATATCTAAATTCCTTTCCCAATTGATAACTTGATTGTAAACATCTAGAGCCTTATTGAAAATTCTTTTTAAGTGTTCATATTCTCGGTCAAACCCATTATAAAATGCAATGGATTCACAATTCTCCTTGACTCTGACCAGACTAAATCGAAAATCAGCCTCTCTTTTTAGAAATTCTTTTTTGATCGGAATTAAAATACTGCCAAATCCAAAAACGGTAATCAATAAGCCGCCAACAGAATAGATGCTGATGACAATAACCAACAACTTGGAAACATTCCAAAGCAAGAAAATAAATCCAAACAGATTAAGAAACGATCGTGTGAACTGTCTAAAAACAGTGACAGACCGATGACAAAAATCGTTGATATCTTCAGCAATGCGTTGATCCGGATTGTCAATTTCTGCATTGAAAACATTGATCCGATAAAAGTTCATATCTGCAAAATACTTTTGCAGATAGATATGCGTTAAGGATTTTCTAGAATGCCAACGAATTTTATCTTCTAAATACCTCCAGATAGCCATGACAACTGCCAATGAAACAGATAAAATCATATAATAAAATACAGATTCCCAAAATCTTGGAATATCCAAATCCACCAAGGAAGTCATCAAATCGCCTTGCTGTTTCAGTTGATTAACTGCGATTAAGGAATCTAGACTGAGAAAAATGAGCATAAATATAACCAAGCTATATCCTTCCCATCTATCTGGAGACTCCCACCAATATAATTTACCGACTATCCAAAAGCTTTTAAACGCAGTAAATCTAGCCCCGATCCATTCCATATAAGTCCTACACTATAGTTCTAGATTTTTGGATTATAGCCTTTTTTGTGGACGGTTCTAGTAAAGGGTAAAACTGATTTTTTCTGGTTTATTCCCTATTTCTTATTCCCTCGTCTTAATCAAACTGTGGGGGCAAATCAGCAGGAGATAAACCATCCGGTGCTGCGGGTAGGGGGCGATCGCCAGGAGGAGATGGAGAAGTCTCAGAAGGGGGTAGAAGTACGGTTTCAATTACTAACGTGCGTTGTAATTGTTTCCCAGTTCCTCCAGTGACCGTTAAGGTGAGAGTTTCTTGTCCGGGTTGAGGACTAATGGGATAGGCAAGAGTACCGCTTAAGGCTACAGTACCGGGGGAGGGGAGTAATTCGACACGGGTATCGGGGCCACCGATTACAGTCCAAGTTAAATTAAGTGGATCGGGTCGGGTTTCCGGTTGCAAGGTAACCACGACTCGCAGGGGTGCAGTTTCTCCATTCACAGTAAAGTCGGTAATGGCCAGGGGATAAGTACGTGGCAAGATTTGAATCACTTCTGTTTGTTGTCTGTCATTGACCTCTGATGGATTTTGTTTATTGAAGATACTCACTTCAAAGATATATTCTCCCCCTTGACGGGCAGAAGTGGGGACATTTTGACAAACCAAACGCCCAGCTAGGATGCAATAGGGTTGTAGGACATCAGGGATGCCGCTATCAAAGCGATAACGGCGGGCTGGAACCCGGGCAATTCCGCTCGTATCCCGACCGATGATTTGCACCTCTTGCAGTTGCTCGGCGTTTTCGATTTCCCAGGAGAGTAAAATTTCTTCTCCTTGCTCTTCGCTGTAGGTAGGTTGCCCAGGTTGCAGTTGTAGGATTTGAGGTGAAGGAGGAGGAAGAGGAGGCGGAGGGGGAACTAGGGCAATAGTGGCGGTGGTTTCGGTTTGAGTAATTTCTCCGGTTCCGCGTTTGGGAATTACACCTAATTGAAATTGATAATTTCCACCTTGGGAGAGGGGGATCGTGACATTCCGACAGCGGAGTTGATTGAGCTGATCGAAGACATCACAAATGGATTTTAGGGGTTCGGGGAGTCCTTGATGGAAGGAAAAACGCATTTCTGGCATGGCAACAAAGCCTTCAGCCGATCGCCCTTTTAAGACTAAGGCTTCGATTTGATCGGAATTGGAGATCGCCCAATTCAATTGAATGGGTTCCCCTTTTGCCACTTCATACCGAGGTTGGGTGGGCTGAAATTCGATAATTTTCGGCGGTTCCGGTGCTTTGATTTCAATCACATCTGCGATCGCACTTTGGGCTTCTCCTTCAATGCGCGGATCGGGAATAACGGTCAGTTCAAAGATATAGTTACCAAACTCGTCTACAGTGACGGGAACACCCGCACAGCTTAACACTTCCACTGGGTTCAGTGACCCTATTTGATTGTCAAAAGTACAATACCTGCGCCAATCATCGGGTAATCCAGAGTCTAGATCGGTGCGCTGTTCCTCGCTATTGACGACTCCATCAGGGTTACGACCGATCCAACCCAATTGGGCGATCGCACTAGGATTACTGATTTGCCAACTGAGTTCAATCGTGTTTGTCTGATTGTTAGCGGGTGGATTAGTGGTATTTTGGGAGTTGGGTGGATTGGAAGAGGATACAGTTGGTGAACCCTCTCTGACGGTAACCGTTGTTGCATCCGGTTGGGCTAATGTTGCTTTAAATTCGAGGATTTCGGGTAGAGGAATGGGAGCGATCGCGATCCGGTTCGTTTTAGCGATAATCGGGGAAACTCGCGATCGTTTGGGAGTCACCTTTAACTCAAAAATATAATCCCCTGGTTCGCGGGCATCCGTGCGAATATTTCCACAGACTAACCTGCGCCAAGAGCGCGTACAGAATTCTTGCAAACTTTCTGGTAAGCCCCGGCTCAGATCGTAGGAAACGGGAATACTGGTAACATTACCATTGGGCGATCGGCCTAAAATCTGCAAACCTCGAATTTGTCGAGGATGGCGAATTTCCCAATTGAGGTAAATAAAATCATCATTAGCGGCCGAATAGGACGGGGAAACCGAGTTAAATGCTTCAATTCTGGGCGGAGCAGGCGGTTTGAAAAACAGCCACCACAGGGTAAAAATGAATAACCCCAATAACCCTAACCCAGCTAAAATCCCTAACAGCAATTGCCACCAAGGGCGAGCTTGCCACAGGAAAGTCCCTTCAATTTGATCGGTAGGTAAGGGCAGTTGATAATCATCCGTCAGTTCCACATAAAAATTGAGGGTTCTTCCTTGACCGAATAAAGGTCTACGCCACCAGGGGCCGGGTTTTGCATCTAAATCAACTTGCCATTGCTCTCCCTGATCCAATTTCAGGCGATCGGGATTTAACTGATACACACAAATCGGGCGTTCTTGGTCTTCTCGTACCGTAAGTCGTAACTGTCGTAGAGTATTCCCCTCATTCTGTAGACGCAATTGAAATAGGGCTGCTTCCCGACGTACTTTACCGACTAACGTCCGCAAATCCATCCGTAAATCATACCGAGGCAAAACCTCGATATAGACCACATCTAATAAAATCAAATCTGGGTTATTTTCCCCGGTTAACCGCAGAGTCGGTAAATAACGGCCAGCTTTCGTATTCACCGGGAAGCGAAATTCTAGGGTAACTTCTCCTTTCGCTCCTGGGTTGAGGGCCAGATTATCAGGAATAATCACCAAACCCAACTCATTAATCCCTTCTGGATAATGGACTTCCCACCAGAGTTCCGGTAAATCAGTACAAGTGAGGCGAAAGCGATCGACCCGGTTAGAGCGATTATGCACCAAAACCGTCACTATCAGCGATTGACCCAGTTGTAGAGGGGCGGGTTTTTCGGGGGTGGTAACCGGAGTAAGGGCAAATGTAGGATCATTGGACTGAACTGCCTCTTGAATGGGAGGAAGAACTTGTAGCGTTGCTTGGTGACGGATGGGAGTTTCTTCGGGATAATGCTTGGGTGCATCAATCACCATTAAGTAAGTATAGTGACCGGGAATCGCTTCTACAGGAATGGGGAAGGAAAACACCACCTCGCTGCTGCTCCCCGAGCTGAGGGCAAACCGTTCATAGGGGTTCAGACACCAGGATTTGAGTGCTCCGGAAGAATCATCAATAAACAGATCGATAATCGCCCCTTGGAATCCTTGATTACCAATGGTGACGCGCAATTCAAAGGTTTCCCCAGCCGAAATGACACTATCGCCTGATGGGTTGGTAATCACGCTCAAGGATTGATTTCCATCAGAGCGCTGGTCATTGGTCATGGGTAATTGGTAATTGGTCATCTCTGTGTCTCCGTGTCCCCGCGTCTCCGTGTCCCCCGATCTGCGCTCCCTTCGACTCCGCTCAGGAAGCTGCCCCCATCCCCCCAACTGTTAATTCCTAATCGAGTTCATCAGGTATAGTCTAACTTTGCCATCATCGCCTCCAGTGACGATTTGCACTAGAGAACCGGTTGGGTCTTTTCGAGAGGGGATTAGGGATAAGTCTACGGTATTGAGGGAGTTAGAGTGGTTGGCGATCGCTTTTCCTTTAAGATATTTGGTTAAGCGCTCTCCCGTATCTCTTAGGGGCCATAGCATCAGCACCCCATCGTCACCAACACTGACGAGGTATCCGCCATCGGCGCTGAAGGCGATAGAGCGCACAGCTTCACCGTTATGACTATTGTCCCAGCGATCAAGCAGTTCACAAGTCGGATTGACTCCTGCGCCTAAACCCGGTTCTAGACAAGGGCGTAAATTCCAAATACTAATACTGCCTTGATTATCAGCAACAGCTAAGAGAAAGGGACGCTTTTCAGCAGTTGCCAAACTGGTGATGTAGTTATCTTGACCGGTAGTCGTGTTTGGATCGGAAATATCTAGGGTTTGGGTTGAGTTCGTTTGAGTATTCCAGAGGATGAGTTGATTATACCGACCAGCAACAGCTAGGGTTTCTGCACTTTGGCCAACAAATGCCAGATCGGAAACGGCAAATTCAAAGGTTTTCGTTAATTCGGGTTCGTTAACGTTTAGTATCTCCTCAAAGTCTGCGCCAACATACCATTTGGCCACTAATCCACTGCCATGACCGCTGAATAAATAGCGGGAGTCGGGGGTGAATTCGAGATCCATGACTCGGTCGTCTTTTTGATAAACCAGCGATCGCACGGGAACGTCTTCATAGGATAATAAATCCCACAGTTGGATTTCTCCATTTTCTAAACCCATTACCATTTGATTATTATCGACCGGGCGATATTTAACGGTGCGAACAGCTTTATCGGCCTGGGCACGAACATCGATAAATTCTAATTTTTGCCCTTCAATGACCCAGTCTCTGACCTGTTGATCGATGCCACCACTTAATAGGCGATCGCCTAATCCATTCAGTTGTACGGTCATGACCGATCCTTTGTGATGAATATAATAATACTGTCCATAAATAAACCACCAGAACACCCAAGCCAAGCCGACCATCAATAGTCCCTGTAACCATCGAGGAATAATGGGAAAGACTCTGAGAATCAGGGTTTGTTGGGGATCGATTAAAGGGACCCGACCCCTAGCCGTGTCCTTGGGTGTCGGGGCAGGTTCATCGAGATCTTGGGGGGAAGACGGCAAGAGGCGTGAAACTGCTCCTACCGGCACAGCCCTAGCTTCAATGGGAATCGGGCGCTCCTGAACCCATCCCAACCACGGCCGTTTTGTTTCTACCCTTAAATCAAAGGTTTGGGTTTCTGTTGGGTTCAGGGTATGTTCTGGGGGCAATAATTCAAGTTGCAGTCGGTTTCGGGCGTTTGTTTTTTCTTCTAGGGGTAAATCGATAGTGGTTTGATAGCGTTGATTACTCTGGTTTAGAAGTCGTAAGGGATACATTACAGGATTGGATTTCCAGGAGGGCAACCAGCGGCGTTTTTGAGGAAGGGTTTGCTCGAGTTGAGGAATTTCAAAGCGGATTTCACCTTGGAGAAAAATTTCAATGACGGCTTGTAGTTGGGTGGGGGGGCCATCAGGATGGGTAATTTTAAGGTCGGCTAAATAGTTGATTCCAGCGATCGCCTCTTCAACATCAGGCACAGGACAGATTAAACTGCGATCGCTCCATTGTCCTGGGGGCAAGCTTACAGGTGTAGGAGAGGGATTTAACCAGGAATAGGAACTAGAGACCGTCATTAGGGCGGTAATTTCTTTATGACCGGGATTATAGAGCCGGATCGGTATTTCTAAATCGCTGTTGGGATAGCCTTTGAGCGTAGAGTTAGGCAATTCAGCCTTGAGTTCCAGTTCACCGATACCCTTTTCCACCCGCAAGCGTAGGATATGTCGTTCTTCAGTTCCCAGTTCCAGGGAAAAAATGCGGATGGTAAGATTCACCAAGCCCACGAACCCTGAAATTGGGGTTCTGTAAATTTCCACGATAAACCGGGTAAGGTCTCCAGGCGGTTTCTTTGTGCTAACTTCTGGGGATAGGGTGTACCAACTGCGCTCAGAGTTGGAATCGACTCCAGCGGCTAGGATCTCTAGCTGAAAACTGGCAAAGCGATCGCCCTCGTTAAGAACCTTCACCTCAAACTGAGCCACCCCATAACCCGGTTGAAAGGTTAGCTCTTTGGTGGATAGCTCCGTACCCATCAGTTTTTCAACCATGCTCCTACCCTTACCGTCCGATCTGCACTGGAGCCATCATAGCAATAGACCCATCGCGATCGCCCACAGGACTAGGAGTTTCTGGAATTTCCTGATGTAGAGTGCCTTCGGAAATGCTGTACAATGATATACTAGCCACTTTCCTAGTTACCCTATAGCTAGAGTCATTAATAAGTTGAGAAGGGATGAAAAGTACAGGTATCATCCAGTTCAATGAGCAGTCAGTGAATACTGTCCCCAAACTGCCTCCGCACTTTTTACCTCGTCCCCAGGAGATGCAACAGTTGAAGCAGCTCTTGTGGAGCAACCGCATCCTAGTTGTGCAGGGGAAGGGAGGCATGGGTAAAACCGTTTTGGCAATCGCGATCGCACAAGATGAGGAAGTGCGGCGCAAGTTTGTAGATGGGGTGGTGTGGTTACCCATGGGGATAACACGGAAACCCATAGAACTCTATCAACAATTGGCACAAGCCTTAGAAGGGTCTAAGATTTATCAAGAAACAGAAGTTCAGTGGAAAGCTCATCTGTCAAAGCTATTACAGGATAAGTCCTGTTTGTTGGTACTCGATGAGGTTAAGCAGCAACCCGAAGTAGAGCGGTGGCACAAGCTGTTGGGAAAAAACTGCCAGATACTGCTCACCACCAGGGAGAGCCATTTAGTTGATGGGTTAGGAGCCGAAGGTTATCTCGTAGAGAAGTGGGATGACGACCCGTCCTTGCAGTTGTTGGCGAACTGGGCAAACGTGGACAAGGAACAGTTGCCCGAAGAAGCGAGTGCGATCGTGCAAGAATGCAGACAGTTACCTTTAGCCCTAGCCTTAGCTGGAGGGCAAGTGGGAGATGGAACCCTTTGGAAGTATATGTTGAGGGCACTGCAAGGTGGAGACGAAGACGGTTTCGATCCGGCCGACACCACTGCCACCATACAGAAATGTATAGCGGTCAGTCTCCAGAACTTGGAGCAGGAAAAACAAGACGCTTATCTAGAGTTAGGCATATTCCCGCCAGATGCGAAAATATCCGAAGCAGCGCTGGTGAAGTTGTGGGGACGTAAAGGACACAAAGAAGAATCTCAACTACAGCAGCAGTTAACCCAGTTGGAAAAAAGGGCACTCGTATTTGTAGAGGGAGAGTCCCCCCACAGATGGGTGTGGCTCCATGACATGCAACGGAACTATCTCCAGGAAAAGCTTCAGGATAAAGCCAAAGTCCATCGGGAATTTTTAGCCAGTTATGCCAAAGGGCGGTTTCCCTGGAAAGGGGCACAGGTGGAAGGGGAAACATATTTGTATCAGCACGCAGCCTATCACTTCCAGAAAGCAGAGGAAGAAGAAGCCTTCGCCCAGTTGTTAGGAGATTTTGATTGGTTGTCGCCAAAGCTAGAGGCAACAGATATTCAGGCACTCTTGCTCGACTTTGATCGAGTTCAAGACAAAGATCGATTTCTCCGTCGTTTGCAGAAAGCGTTACGCCTGAGCGCCCAGGTGCTAACTCAGGATAAGCAACAGTTCGCCAGTCAGTTGTGGGGGCGGTTGCTCAACCTGAAGCAGATGAAAAAGCATGAGTATCAATACTTTTGGCAAAAGATACCCATCCTAGGGCGCTATTTACCCCACTATCGGGGTGGGGGAAAAGTAGAGCGGCTTTTACAGCAAGCCAAAGACCGACAGACTCAAACCTGGTTTCGTCCCCTCGCCCCCTGCCTGGACTCCAGCGACGGGGCCCTACTGTGTACGCTCAGGGGTCATCAGTCCTGGGTGAATACGGTTGCCGTGACGCGAGATGGGCAGAAAGCCGTGTCGGGTTCATCAGATAAGACCCTGAAGGTGTGGGACTTGGAGACGAAAGAGGAGACCCTGACGCTTACGGGTCATCGTTCCTTGATACAGGCTGTAGCGGTAACGCGAGATGGGCAGAAAGCCGTGTCGGGCTCATCGGATAAGACTCTGAAGGTATGGGACTTAGAGACAGGGGAGGCACTGCTTACTCTGATGGGTCATGATTCCATGGTCAAAGCGGTAGCCGTGACGCGAGATGGGCAGAAAGCCGTGTCGGGTTCATCGGATAATACGCTAAAGGTGTGGGACTTGAAGACGGGAAACGCACTGCTGACACTTACGGGCCATTCTGGCTCGGTACAAGCGGTAGCCGTAACCCCGGATGGACAGCGGGCGGTGTCGGGTTCGATGGATAAGATGCTGAAAGTGTGGGACTTGAAGACGGGAGAACAGAGGCTTACGCTTAAGGGTCACGATCACTGGGTCAATGCTGTAGCCGTGACTCCAGATGGGCGGCGAGTGGTTTCAAGTTCAATGGACAAGACGCTGAAAGTGTGGGACTTAAAGACGGGGGAAGAAGAGCTTACTCTGACGGATCATCAGGACTGGGTGCAAGCCTTAGCCGTGACCCCAGACGGGAAACAGGCGGTTTCGGCCGCAGATAATAACACGTTACAGGTGTGGGACTTAGCAACGGGCGAGGAGAAACTGACGCTCAGGGGTCATCGGGACTGGATACAAGCTGTAGCCGTCAGTCTAGATGGTCAACAAGCTGTGTCCGCTGCCATGGATAATACGTTGAAGGTGTGGAACTTGGAGATGGGGGAGGAACTGCATACCTTGACGGATGATGGAGGTTATCAGGACTGGGTGCGAGCGTTAGCGGTGACCCAAGATAGGCAGATAGCCGTGTTTGCTACGATAGATAATGCCCTCAAAATATGGGACTTGAAGAGGGAACAAGAGCGATATACCCTGACCGGTCATCAGGACTCGGTACAAGCTATAGCGGTGACCTCCGATGGACAGCGAGCTGTGTCTAGTTCTATGGATAAGACGCTAAAGGTGTGGAACTTGGAGACGGGGGAGGAACTGCGTACCCTGACCGGTCATCATCACTCGATACCTGCTGTAGCCATAACTCCAGATGGTCGCCGAGCTGTTTCTGCTTCTATGGATAGCACCCTGAAAGTGTGGGACTTGGCAACTGGGGAGGAACTGTGTACCTTGACCGGTCATCATCACTGGATACAAGCGGTAGCGGTAACCCCGGATGGGAAATGTGCCGTTTCAGTCTCAGATCGTACGACTTTGAAGGTGTGGGACTTGGTAACCGGGGAGGAGAGGCTTACGGTTACGGTTCATCAGGACTGGGTACGAGCGGTAGCGGTGACCTCGGATGGACGGCGAGTGGTTTCTGGTTCTCTAGATAAAACTTTGAAGGTGTGGGACTTGGTAACGGGGGAGGTGCTAGGGACGTTTGTGGCGGAGGCAGCTATCTTGCGCTGCGCCATTGCCCCGGATGGCTGTACGGTGGTGGCAGGGGATATGGTGGGACGAGTGTATCAATTATTAATTAACAATAGCCTATCAAAGAGAAGTTGAATTTCTGTACTATTTTTCCCATTGTTGGGTTGATGTCTGCTGAGAATTTCTTGAATTAAATCCGAGTAATATCAAGTCCGATGAATAAGTTATATCAAGTCCGATGAATAAGTTACGATATAAATGAAGAGTGTCCAAGCAAAGCAATGCCCCGACTCCTTAAGATAGTCCCCCACCAGAGTAGAGAGTCCCTGGGCGTAGCCTACCATCAAGCAAAAGAGGGCCCAGA